>CAYZHS010000034.1:0-12656 GCA_964478295.1 uncultured Proteiniphilum sp.
GTTCAGGGGAAAGTTCTTTTAGCTCATCTTCTGAAGACGAGCGTATAATTAAATCGTATTTATAATTCTCTTCAATTGAAATATTTGAGAGATGGTCTGATAGCACTACAACGTTGTGTTTTTCACTTATGCTTTTGAGCAGTTCCGAGATATTGTTATTAGGCGGGAGTTGCCCTACTACTATCATTTTTTTTGAAAACCCCATAAATCGCTCAGCAAATTTATCTTTATCAGATATATTATAACCCAACGTGGAACGTTTGATTACTCTAACTTGTGGAAGTGCTTCGGCAGTGAAATTAAAGAGCGGTTCAGATATTGGGATATTAATATGAGATGGACCACATATGCCGTTATCCAGACTTATGATAGCTTCGTTGATGAGTCTGTTGCAATACCATAGATCTTCATTGCTGCTTACTATTGGCAGGTGTACAGAGCGCCTTGCCATTTGTCCAAACACTCCAATTTGTGGAATAGTCTGTCCCTCCATCTGACCAATCCACTCAGCAGGGCGGTCGGCACTTATTACAAGTAGGGGTAACTGCTGATAGTAAGCTTCTGCAACAGCGGGAGCCAGGTTAAGTGTGGCGGTCCCTGAAGTACAGCATACTGCCGCAGGTTTACCTGTAGCTTGAATTATACCAAGAGTAAAAAAACCGGCACTTCGTTCATCTACAATGCTGTAGCAGTTGAAATATTTGTCGGTTGCAAATGAATGTATTAATGGTGAGTTGCGTGAACCTGGAGATAGCACAATATTTGTGATACCATGTGCCTTTATTAGAGCAACTAGTTCTAAAACATTTTTTTTATCTGAATACATCTGTAATCCTTAATTAACAATATTGGCCATGGTTTTTAGTTTTTGTTCTGTCTCTTTCCATTCATCTCTTGAGGTTGAAGATAAAACTAAACCACTTCCGGAAAACAAAGTAAGTAAACTTTTGCCTATTTCCATACATCTGAGGTTAACGTAAATATTTGTTTCGTTATCCATATCTATCATTCCAAGAAATCCGGTGTAATATTTTCGATTGTAACCCTCATGCTCTTCAATATACCTGTAAGCATCCTCTTTGGGAAGTCCCGATACTGCCGGTGTTGGATGTAGTGATTTTATGAGCTTACCCAGATCAACCGTTTCTGTTAGTTTGAAAACCAGGTCTGTGCGTAAGTGGGCAAGGTTGGCTGCTCTAGTGGTGTAGGGACCGTTTATTTCTGGATTTATATTGAATTTTGCAAGTTGATTTAACAAGTATGAAGTAACAAGATGTTGCTCACGAAGATTTTTGTCGTCCCAAGATACATTTCCTTTATTAGGATATCGTGTGCCTGCAAGTGCAACAGTTTGCCATAGATTTTCAGATCCTGTTAGCAGCATTTCGGGGGTGCTTCCAAGCCAAGTGCCGCTTAACGGCGTGTGAATAAGATAAACATAAGAGTGTTTATATTTATCCATTGCCCTGAAGAATGTTTCTCCAGGTGAGAAGCTTCTGTTTTTGCTTATTGATTTACTCCTTGAAAGAACAATCTTTTGTAATGTTCCATCGCTGAGGGGTTGATAAAACTTATTGAAGAGTTTGTTGTATTCACTCCTGTTGATATTACTGAACTTCTCTTTTACAGCTATTTTATTGATATTGTTAGTAGTTGTTTCTACTTCATTCAGGTTTGAATAATCGCGACGAATTAATATAATGGGTGTCTCCTCTGAAATTCTGAATGGAGCTATTACAAAACCTTTTTTATTACTTATATCTTCAATATCAAATATAAGTTCTGGTTGTCCCTCACATTGCATTACAAATTGAGGCTCACTTTTATCAGGTAATCTGAATATTGCAAAGCTGGCATCGTTTTCTATTAGAAAGTCGAGCTTTTGGGAATAATTACTTGTTATCATCTATGCTTAAGTATCATGTTTGAAACCCTAACAGATGAGATTAATACTCCCTCAGAGTTGGTTATATCTACATTCCATACATGGGTAGTTGATCCAATATGTATAGTTGTACCCACGGCATAAACCACCTCACCTTCTCTGGCAGATGAGATATGATTGCAGCTAACCTGAGTTCCTACAGGTATTTCATGCTCTTTGCAAATAAAGAGTGAGCCTTTTCCTGCAACTGATTCTGCAAGTGCAATAGTAGCACCTCCATGTAATATTCCAAATGGTTGGCATACCCGCCTGTCAACCGGCATAACGGCTTCTACTCTTCCTTTGGAAACACTCTTGAAATCAATCCCGAGTGTTTCCATCAAATTACTTGTTTCGCTCATACTGAGTTATATTTTAACTACAAAAATAGTGATAACATCAGTAAAACGAAATAAAGAGTTTAATGTTCTAAGTTATCTGTAATACCCTTACAAAACAGCCATTTTTACTCAACTATAAATTCAACTTCATTTGAGTGGTCCATAGAGTTTTGCGAAACCCATAACTTAAACTTGCCCGGTTCTGTTTTCTTTTTCATATCTATTCCCCAAAAAGCAAGATCTTCTGCTTTAAGAGTAAAAGTTATATCTTTGCTTTCACCTGCCTTTAGCGAAACTTTCTCAAAGCCTTTAAGCTCCTTTACAGGTCGTGTTGTGCTTCCAACCAGATCTCTTATGTATAACTGTGCAATCAACTCTCCATCTCTCAATCCACTGTTTTTAACATGTGCAGTAACTATGATATTATCGTTGGTTGGCATCATGCTAGTTTTATTAAGTCTAACATCGCTAATTTCGAAAGTGGTATAGCTTAATCCATAACCAAAAGGGTAGAGTGGGGTAATAGAGGCGTCAAGATAGTTGGATTTGTAATCGATAGTTTCATCGGCAAAATCTACAGGCCTACCTGTGTTCTTTTGGTTATAATAAATTGGTATTTGTCCTACATTTCTGGGAAACGACATAACCAATCTGCCTGAAGGATTATAGTCCCCCGATATAACATCAGCAATACCATTGCCTCCCTGTGTACCCGGAAACCATGCTTGTAAAATTGCTCCCATATTCTCATCCTCCCATGATAAATCTAACGGGCGACCGCTTAGTGTTATCAATATAATAGGTTTGCCTGTTTCAACAAGAGCTTTTAGTAGTTCTCTCTGTGGTTGAGGCAGGCGAATATCGGTTCTTACAGCTGCCTCACCCGACCAGTGAAAGCTTTCGCCCATAGCTGCGATAATAATATCAGCACTTTTGGCAATGGCTACAGCCTCCTTAATTTGTTCTGGCGACGTTTCTGTAATTGTACTACCTTCGGCATATACTAGTTTTACTGAAGAGTTTTTATATTTATCACAGAGTCCTTTAAGTATAGGAATACTTTTGTTTCTATCACCTAAGCCTGCCCACTCTCCGTTAAGGTTGATGGAATCGTTCATTAATGGACCAATTAATGCAACTGTTTTTCCGCTTTCTTTTGTTATTGGTAGTAGTTGATTATCATTTTTTAAGAGAACAACCGAAGAAGATACCGCCTTACGTGCTGTTTCCATAAATTCGGTAGTCATAGTATTTTGTTGTGCTCTTTCTTCGTTGAGATATCTGAATGGATCATCAAAAAGACCAAGCAAAAACTTCATTTCAAGAATTCTTCTTGTGGCAGTATTTATCGACTCTTCGCTAATCTTACCTCCACTTACCGATTCGGAAAGATATTTGATATATGTTGCACCGGTCATGTCCATGTCAACACCCGCATTTAAAGCCAGTTCCGCTGCATGTTTTTCATCCTCTGCAACTCCGTGAGGTATTAATTCGTTTATACTAGTATAATCAGTTACAACAAACCCTTTAAAGCCCCATTCTTCTCGTAATAAATCGGTTAATAACCATCTGTCGGCTGTTGCCGGTATTCCGTTTATTTCGTTAAAAGAGGTCATCATGGTGCCAACACCAGCGTCTATAGTTGCCTTATAGGGTGGAAGATAAACGTTTCTAAGTGTATGTTCTGATAACTCAGCAGTGTTGTAATCTCTTCCTGCTTCTGCTGCGCCATATGCTGCCATATGCTTTCCTGTTGCAAGAAGTGTATTTAGGTCTCCAAGTTTACTGCCATCTGCACTACCTTGAAAACCAGTTACTCTTGCCTTTGCTATTTTACTGCCCAGAAATGGATCTTCGCCTGCACCCTCCATTACACGTCCCCAGCGAGCATCTCTACCTATATCAACCATTGGTGCAAATGTCCAGTTTATACCGTCGGAAGAGGCTTCTATTGCTGCAATCTCGGCAGTTCTTCTTATCATTTCCAGGTCCCATGAGCACGCCTCTGCCATAGGCATAGGGAAGATTGTTTTATAACCATGAATTACATCCTGTCCAAAGATAATGGGTATTCCTAGTCGAGTTGAGTCTACAGCATATTGTTGAAAAGTGCGGATTCCCTCAACAGAAGTAGCATTGAATATGCTTCCTATCAGACCTTTTTCGAGATATGGTTTGAAGTCATCCGACATAACTGGTCCGGTAATAGACCAGTTTGCTGAAAATTGTGTCATCTGTCCAATCTTTTCCTCTAAAGTCATTAACCGTAAAAGAGAATCTACTCTTGCTTCTACTTGGGGATTACCGCTATAGCTTTCCCATTGCGTATTAGCTATATCAGCTTTGTTGACAATGTTGCTGTTTGATCCGCATCCTAGTATGCTAATCATTGCTAATACAAATATTATATTTATGACTACTCTCATGATTTTTGTTTTTTAGTAAATGGATTGCTCTGTAAAATTGTGACTTACTCTACTTGCTGTTATGGAGCAGTGTTTGTGTATGTGAATCCTAATTTGTTAAGACCTTCTTTGATTTCAGGTGCATTCATGAACAGATTCCATAGTAAACCTGTACGATAATTTTCAATCATTGGTGCAATCGTAAGCTGATCTATTGCCAGATATCGATGTGGATACCAGTTGTCTTGAATGCTGAATGCATCATAAAAACCATAATGACCCCAAATGCTATCACCCAAATTGTAATAAAAATTATTTAGCGCTCTCATCGATTCTTCTGGGGTATAAGGGAAGCTGGAGAGTGCCGCTGTTGGAGTAATTACACCGCGATCGTTTTTATAAGGCATGTGAGCAGTATATCCATCTACAGTATAACTGGCGGTAAGTCCCCAGCAATTATCTCCGTAACCTTTATACCCTTTTGGATTCTCAACGCAGTATGAGTAATTAATAAGAGCCTGATTGCGGTTTAACTCCCAATAGTCGGCATATTTGTCTTTTAAACCTTTTGGACTTAACCCAATAAAAGAATAGTGCGCCCAAAAAAGTGGACCACCATACTCTTCTGCTCCATTGTGTGATAATACAAGAGGGTAGCCATAAGCTTCGTTATCACTTGTAATTGCTCCTCCGCGTGCCCAGCCGTTGTGATAAGCTGAAGCAGGGATTGAGTGTGTAGGAGAGGATGTTGCTAAAATGTAGGTAATTAAACATTCGTTGTACCCTTCCAGTGGAAAGTTCATCTCCCATCCGTAGTCGGGACTCCAATGCCAGTACAGCACATCTTGATTGTTAAGGTACCAGTCCCATTCCATCTCTTTCCATAATTTATCAATTTTCTCTGCCAACATTCGTTCTGAGTCGTTCCCATTTTTAAAGTACTCACGTGCAATAAGTAACCCTTGAATCAGAAAGGCGCTCTCTACAAGATCGCCACCATTATCTTTCTGTCCAAATGGCTTTGTCTTTCCGGTGGGACCATATATCCAGTGCGACCAAACACCATGATGTCTATCGGCTGCAGCGAGGTAGTCTGATATCTTATGTAGTCTTTCAACTCCTTCATCGCGAGGAATAAAACCTCGTTCAATCCCAACTATTAGTCCTGCAATTCCAAATCCACTACCACCAGTGGTAATTACATCAGCATCATTTTCAGGATATACTCCATCCATATGCATTCTTTCAGGAGCTAGTCCAGATGTTGGTTCTGCTCCTTCCCACATATAGTTGAGGTGGCTTTTTTGTATGAAGTCCAAAAATTCATCGTTTGAAGAGAATGAGGTGGGGCGACTAGTTTTATTAGTTGCATTCTGCTCCTTTTTAGAATTGTTACTGCATGATGAGAATATTGTAGTACTAATAGATACTACTAAGAGTGCCACGATTATATTTAATTTGTATTGCATATATTTTGTTTTAGCTTATTTGTAACTTTAATTATTAATTACTTTTTCTTTTGTTGAAATATCCATTCAAGAAAGTCTTTAGTGTTGAAAGCAAGATCCCAGCTGTTGTGGTTTACTCCCGGGAATTCTATATATTCAACATTTGCACCTTCTGCTTCAAGTTTAATGTAGGCCTCTCTTGAAAAGCGTACTGGTACCACAGAATCTGCATCGCCATGATATATTCGAATTGCAGTTTCAGACTCAAAACCATTGAGTCTTTCTGTGTTTATACCTCCACATATTGTAACAGCTGCCGCAAACAGATCGGGGTAACGACAAATCATATCAAAGGTCCCCATTCCACCCATAGACAATCCCAAAATGTATATTCTACTTTCATCAATAGGATAAGATTCAATCACCTTGTCGAGCAATTCTTTGGTTAGAGCCAGAGGTTTAGAGATTTCTGCATCAAGCGGAAAAGGTTTTTCTTGTTGAAAACCATCGGGTCTTTTAGGGGTTGGCCAGTATAAATCTGTTGGACATTGTGGAAATAGCACAAAAGCTGGAAAGTTTTTTCTATTTACAGGGTTTGTAAACATTAATCCACCATTGGTTAATTGCGAAATGTTATCAGTACCTCTTTCTCCTGCACCATGAAGAAAAAGCACCAACGGATATTTCTCACCTTCCACAATTTGTTGAGGATTTAATTGCCTGTAAAATAGTGTGTCGTTAAGAGAAGATATATATGTTAGTGAATCGTACTCTTTATACTGAGCAAATAAGTTTACTGTTAGAGTTACTATTAGTATTGTTAAGCTTAGTTTTTTTAAATCCATTTAGTCCTTTTTTTATTAGTTACTTGTTTAGTTGTCTGTTTTATTCCACAATTAGCATTCGTTGCTAAATTTCAATATCTCTGATATTATATTTTATAATTCATATTTTAGTTAAGATGAACAAACTTATAATGTATAATTATTTAGTTCTACTATAAACGAATTGTTTAATATGTAAACCCCAGATTGTTTAACCCAGATTGAACATCTGGTATACTCATGAATAAATCCCAAATTAGTCCTGTTCTGTAATTTTCAATCATTATAATTATTGGTCCCTGGTTGATGGCAATATGCTGATTGTCGAACCATACTTCTGATAAGTTAAATGCATCAGTAAATCCATAATCCGACCAAATCTTATCACCCAGCTTATAGTAAAAGAAACGCAATGCATTCATAGATTCATCGGGTGTATAGGGCATTGATGACAGTGCCGCTGTAGGTGCAATAACACCTCTGTCGTTTGTTGGCGAGTGAGCACTATAACCATCTTTGCCATCACTTGCAGTTAGTCCCCAGTTATTCTCACCATAACCTAAAAAGCTCTTTGGATTATCAACGCAATATTTGAAGTTGATTAAAGTGTGATTTCTGTTTTGTTCCCAATAATTGGCATATTTGTCTAGCAAACTATTAGGGTTTAAACCAAGAAAAGAGTAGTGTGCAAAGAATAAGGGACCACCCATTTCTGGACCTAACGGCAACTTATAACCATAGTATGTAGTGTTGTTTGTCATTTGCCCATTTCGTGCCCAACCCTGATCATAAACTTCTTTATTAATTGAGTGTGTTGGAGAAGATGCTGCAAGCACATAGGTTATCAGACTCTCATTCCACCCGGCTATCTTTAAGTTCATTTGCCAACCATAATTCGGGCTCCAGTGCCAATAAAGTACATTTTCATTTTCTTTTTGAAAAATACTCCATTCAACTTCTTCCCACAGTCTTGTAATATCAGATCTCAGCGTAGTTTCTGCCGACGAAGAATGGTTGAAGTATTGCCTTGCAGTTAACAATCCTTGAAATAAAAGAGATGTTTCTACCAAGTCCGCACCATTATCATAAGTACTAAAGGGAATTGTCGTCCCAGTATTGCCATTAATCCAATGTGCAAATGCTCCATGATATCGGGTGGCTTTTATGTCAAGAAATGAAACAATCTTTTGAATATGGGTCAATGCATCTTCACGAGATATAAAGCCTCTCTCTACAGCAATAATTATCGACATGATTCCAAATCCTGTGCCTCCGGTTGTAACTGTATTTCCTGATGTGGTTCGTTCTCTTGCCATGCCACTAACAGGATGTGCGAAGTCCCAGAAGTACTTAAATGTTTGTTCTTGTACCAGAGTAAGTAACTCTTCATCAGTTATTCGCGGAAACTTATCTGATTGATTCAATCCTGTAGAGAGTAAATACACCTTACCTGTTAAAATGCTATTCCCTGATAATGAGCGTAAACCCTTGAGTATATCAAGTTGATATGAGGAGTATGATAAAAGAGGACTTGCTGTTGTTATTTTTACAGAGTTGCCATTTGTAGTGAAAACTAAAACAACATATTCGCCCTCTATTTTTTTTAACCTTATATTTTCTTTTAAAAGTGAAGGGTCGACAGGCTCAGAGAATAGCAGTGTAATCTCCAACAAAGGATTTAAATTTGTATAATTATCCAAATTGGACTTGCCTTCTATCTCTATGCTTTCTAACTTTAATAATATGGGTGTGGGCTCAACACTTTCTTTGCTGCAGCACCAAAATATATTGGAGCAAATCAAACTTAAAAATATGTAGCCCACACCCTTCATAACTATATGCATCAATTATTTACTGTGAGGAAAGTCTCTCAATTTCTGATGCCGGCAATGCTTTGTTATAAAATCTCACCTCATCTATTAAACTGTTATCTGATAAATGTCCCCAGCCATTAAACCTTGGTGCTCCTGAACCAATAGATATAATATCGCAGTTATTCCAGCTAATTCCAGTGAAATTGTCTGTTGATACCGCATTTCCATCCATATAGAATGTAGCTTTGTCCGATTCAAGAACAAGTGCAATTAGTATCCAGTCTGCTGTAGATGAGTCGATTTGAGCATTAGCGCCCCCATCTAGCCAAGTGTCACTTTGGCCGTTCCCAACATTTGCTTTTAAAGTTTGTACTTGACCTCCCTCTCTGAAAATTCTAATACCAGAAGTTCTGTTGTTCTGAGAATTTGCTGGTTGTCCAGCTTCAGGAGGTCCAATAACAAGAATGCCAGCTCTGTCGGGATTACTGTTAACCTTATACCAAAATGTAAAAGTCATGTTACTACTTAGAGGAGCTGCAAGATTTGCCACATCAAAAGAGATATAACTATTGGCTGCACCCGAGTAAGCTCTCCCGCTTTTGCCGGTAACAAATGTTGGACTTCCCACAATAGTAGCCTCCATCAAACTCTGGAAGTCTTCTAATGCATCATCATCAAACGACAAGTAAAACATTTGTCCGTCTGCACCAATTGGTGGAGGAGTAGGCTGTTCAGGATAATCAAACGGGATGTCTTGATCCAAGTCCTGAAAGCACGATGTAAGTATAACTCCCGTTAATATTATTGCTATATATATTATTTTTTTCATGTCTCAAATTTCATTTGTTTGAATGAACACATCTTTTTTATGTGTTTAAATCAGATTCTTAAATAGATTGAATTAGTAATTTGGATTTTGAACAAGCACCCCATTTGATTTGTCTACTTCATTTTGTGGCAGAGGCAGTAACGCATGCCTGTCTTGATATCCGGTTTTGCCTGCTGCATGAAGAACATCTCTTGCAATACCCCATCTTACCAGATCATAAAAACGATCAAATTCCATTCCTAATTCAACTCTCCTTTCATGTCTTATAGCATCACGAAGTTCACTCTGGTTGGTAGTTGTAACTTCAGGTAGAATAGCATTGTTTGTTCCGCGGGCACGTGCTCTTACCATTTCAAGATAATTCAGTGCTTCAGTACTATTGCCAATTTCGTTAGCTGATTCTGCTGCCATCAAAACAACATCAGAATATCTTATTAAGCGTATATTAAACCAGTAACCTCCGCGAGTGTAAGTTGCACGCAGACTTGGGTTGGTGTATGCTTTTTTGTTGTAATAGCTGTTAATAACATCTGCATTAGAAATTGGCTTTTCACCATAAGGCTGATTTGATGGTATAGAAGCAGGATCCTGTCCTGTTTTTATAAAATAGAGCAGAGTCTCATTCTTTCTCGGATCCCCCGGCTCAAATGCCTCAGCCAAATTCTCAGTTGGAGTATTCCAGCCCCAACCCAAATTCCATTCACCCGCTCCGCGGACACCTTGTACCTCGGCAAACTGGCTTCCAATTTCGTTGCTGCCTGGTTGTGACGCAGTTGCGGTGGCCTGAAGTTCAAAAACCGATTCGCTGCTATTTTCACCCGACTCACGGAAGATTTGATTGTAGGGTGTATTAAGATTATAAATACCAGATTGAATAACCTCAGTTGCTGCTGCATACATATTATTCCAATCGTTTCTCATCATATATGTTCGTGCATGTAGAGAACGGGCTGCACCCCAGGTTACCCTTCCTATATAAACAGGTGGCCACTCTCTGGGCAGGTTTTGGGCAGCAATGTCAAGATCTTCATCAATAAGAGCATATATTTCTGAAGCCGGCGATTTTGGTATGTTGGCCTCTTCTGCATTTTCTATACTGAAATCAATTTTTGGCACCTCTCCAAATGCACGGACCAAGTTGAAGAACGCGAATGCACGGAAGAAGTGTGCTTCCGATTTGTTAATCAAGTCGCCTTCAGTAAGTTCACCTCCTTCTGATTCTAGTGCTTCTATATCATCAATTATCTTATTAGAAAGGTTAATTATTTCATAATTACCTGTCCAGTATGAACCAATTAGACCATTTGTTGCTATATATTCAAAATCGTCATACATTCTTCCATGTGCAGCACCATCGGCTGCAGTACTGCCTTTTTCAGCATCTTCAGAACGGAAGCTATGTATTGCTAGAGCTGTAGTCCCCGATGTTACATGGAACCCACGGATTCTTGCATAAAGCGTAAATACATCAGACTGAAAAGAACCCCCACTACCGTCTCCCTCAACCCATTCACCTTGCGGCTTTTGGTCTAATAAATCTGTGCAACCACCTGTAAATAGTAATAAAGCAATTGCTGCGATTATTGTTTTAAAATATTGTGTCTTTATTTTCATCGTCGTTTTTGTTTAAAAAGTTAAATTAATTCCTAATGAATATATCATCGGAAGTGGGTAAGTACCACCATCAATACCAAATGAAAGAGCAGATCCTCCAATTTCAGGAGTGTATCCTGTATTACGTGTCCACGTTTTGAGATTCTGTACATTAGCAAAAACTCTAAACGATGTTAGATAGATTCTCTGAAGTACTGCTGCATCAAAAGTGTACCCCATCTGAATATTCCTGATTCTAAAAAAACTACCATCTTCAATAAAATAATTTGAGTTGATAAGATTAATAGATCTTGATGGATTTAGTATAGGCTCCCAGTTTGATGTACCCTCACCATTCCATCTATTCATCCTTTGTTCCAGGTAGTTTAATTGGGCATAAGTTGGGTCATCCCAGGTTCTGTATATCTCATTTCCATAAACACCCATCATATCAATACCTAAGTCAAAGTTCTTATAGTTAAGATTGATATTGAAACCATAAGTCAGGTCGGGAGTTGGGTTACCAATCATAGTTCTGTCTTCCTGTGTAATCTCACCATCTCCGTTTATGTCTATAAATTTTAAATCTCCTGGTGCTACGCTTCCAACTTTATTAGGGAAGTATGTTTTAACATCTTCTCTGTTTTGATATACGCCTGCAACTTTATAACCGAAGAAGTGACCTACAGGGTATCCTTCCATTGTTCTGGAAATACCTCCTGAAGCGAATATTGCATCTTCGGGACCGCGGCCCAACGATAATACTTCATTATTAATTGTTGTGATGTTTGTTGATAGTGAGTATGTTAAGCCGTTGTTGCCTATTTTGTCACTCCATGTAGCAGATATTTCTACACCATGGTTCTTTATTTCACCTAAGTTCTCTAATGCATTTTTTGCACCTGAGAACCCTGCAAGCATCACAATTATATCTTTAGTAATTTTATTATAGTAAACAGGCTCAATGCGAAGTCGGTTGTTTAGCATATTAATTTCAAATCCTGCTTCCCATGCATATGTTTTTTCCCACGAAAGATCTTGCGGCAGATAATTAATAGAATACCCTGTAATAATATTATCGCCAAATACTGCACTACCTGAGCTCTCAAGTCTAGGATATGTAGGGTAGTTGTATCCACCTGTGTTTTGACTACCTAAAACACCCCATGATCCCTTTAATTTGAGATAATCGATAACCGACTGCTCTTTCATGAAATCTTCTTCTGAAGCTACCCATCCTGCACCAAAAGAATAAAAGTTATCCCAAGTGTTTCCAACAGAGCGAAATACTGAAGCACCGTCGCGGCGATATGAGGCGTTTAGCAGATATTTATTCTCGTAATTATAAAGAGCACGCAACAAGTACGACATTGTAAAACGTTTATACTGGCTACTGTTGTTGTTTGTTGATTTCTCAGAAATTGAAGATATCCACCACTTATCAATATTATTACTAGGTATAGAGAAAATAATGT
>CAYZHS010000035.1:0-12655 GCA_964478295.1 uncultured Proteiniphilum sp.
CAATCTCAGGAACCAGCTCCGTATATACTACTTTCCCTTCCGGATTAACTACAACTACTGCGCGTGCCAGAAGACCTTTAAGTGGTCCGTCTGTCATTAGTAGCCCGTAATCATTGGCAAAAACCGTATCGCGGAATGTCGAAAGAGTAACTACATTTTCTATACCCTCTGTTGAGCAGAATCTTCCTGCTGCAAAAGGCAGGTCGGCAGATATACCAAGTACCACTGTATTGCTTAATGATGCGGCCACTTTATTGAATCGGCGAACCGATGCTGCACAGGTTCCAGTATCCAAACTTGGGAAAATATTAAGTACAACATTCTTTCCTTTATAGTCTGATAGCTTAACTTCTGATAGCTGACCGTTTACTAAACTAAAATCGGGAGCTGCTGCACCTTTTGCAGGAAGATCTCCGACTGTATTTACAGGGTTACCTTTAAATGTTACATTTGCCATAAATATTTTCTTTAATCAATAATAATCTTTTTTATAATTGCTTTGTATCAATGTGTAAACAACAGGTGTGTTTAAAAGTTCATTGTGAATTGTATTTTAACTTTATAGTTGTTGTCTATACCATTTGTATGAATAATCAATTATTCAATTCTTCTATTAAAAATTTAGCCGTATAGCTATCCTTACACTTTATAATCTCTTCGGGAGTGCCTGTAGCAAGAATATTTCCTCCTCTCTCACCACCTTCGGGACCTATGTCAATAATATAATCAGCACTTTTAATTATATCAAGGTTGTGTTCAATAACTATCACAGTGTTGCCCTTATCCACTAGTTTGTTAAGCACAGTAAGCAAAACCCTTATATCTTCAAAATGAAGTCCAGTAGTTGGTTCATCTAAAATATAAAGAGTGTTACCAGTATCAATCCTTGCAAGTTCAGTTGCAAGTTTTACTCGTTGGCTCTCACCTCCCGATAGGGTAGTAGATGACTGGCCAAGTTTAATATATCCAAGTCCCACCTCCTGCAAAACTTTTATTTTATGAAGTATAGCCGGAATATTTTCAAAAAACTCTACTGCAGCATTGATAGTTAAATCTAAAACATCTGCAATTGATTGGCCCTTATAACGAACTTCCAATGTTTCACGATTGTATCTTTTTCCGTTACATTCTTCGCAAGGAACCATAACATCAGGAAGAAAGTTCATTTCTATCGTCTTGTATCCGTTACCCTTGCATTTTTCACATCTCCCACCTTTTACGTTAAACGAAAATCGGCCTGGTTTATAACCTCTTATTTTAGCCTCAGGCATATTGGCAAACAGATTTCGTATGTCAGTAAACACTCCGGTATATGTAGCAGGATTTGAACGAGGAGTTCTGCCAATTGGCGATTGATCAACGCTTACAACCTTATCAAGATGTTCTATACCTTTTACTGATTTATATTCAAGAGGATCTTTTAGCGACCTATAAAACTTTTGACTCAGAATTGGTTGAAGTGTTTCATTTATAAGAGTCGATTTTCCACTTCCTGATACACCTGTTACACTAATTAATGTGCCAAGTGGAAAAGCTACCGATACATTTTTCAGGTTATTGCCTGATGCTCGCTCTATTACGAGTTCGTTGCCATTTCCTTTTCTCCTTTTTTGAGGTACTGCCACCTCAAGCTTACCATTTAAATAGTTAGAGGTTAAGGTGTTTTTCTTTAACATCTCGGATGGTATTCCCTCAAAAACAACATCACCTCCCTTTCTGCCTGCAAATGGACCCATGTCCACAATATAATCTGCAGCAAGCATCATATCTTTATCATGCTCAACCACCACTACAGAATTGCCTGTGTCGCGTAATTTCTTTAGCGAATTTATCAATCTTTGATTGTCTCTCTGATGGAGTCCGATACTAGGTTCATCTAAAATGTAAAGAACATTTACTAACTGAGACCCTATCTGTGTTGCAAGTCTGATTCGCTGACTCTCACCACCTGAAAGTGAGGCAGATGCTCGGGACAAGGATAGATAATCCAGACCCACATCAAGAAGAAACTGTAGTCGTGTTAATATCTCTTTTTTTATTTCTTCAGCTATTAAACGTTGTCTCTCGCTAACTTCGCTTTCAGATGTTGCAAACCAATCGTATAAAGATCGGATATCCATATCTGCCAGCTGAGAAATGTTTTTATCGTTTATTTTAAAGTGGAGAGCTTCTTTATTTAGTCGCTGACCCTTACATTCGGGACAAACCGAAGTTGTTATAAACTGTCCTGCCCATTTCTGCGCCGAAGCCGAAGCATCCTCTTCTTGCTGCATCTCAATGTATTTGGTAACACCTTCATATGTAACCATATAGTTTGAGTTACCCAGCGATTCATTCTTTATCTTAAGGCGTTCGTTTGTACCATAGAGAATCTCTTCCATTGCCTCCTCAGGAATCTTGTTTATTGGAGTCTTAAGAGTGACACCATATTTTTCACATATGGCACTTATTTGCCAGAAAAGCATGTTGCTTTTCTCTTTACCAAGAGGAACAATACCCCCTGAAGCAATGCTAATATCTGTGTCTGGAATCATCTTTTCCACATCAACCTGATCTACTGTGCCTATACCTTTGCAGCGTGTACAAGCTCCAATAGGTGAGTTGAACGAGAAGTTGTGTGGAGCAGGTTCGCTATAAGACAGACCAGTTGTTGGGCACATCAAACTGCGACTGTAATGTCTAACCTCATCGGCCTCTACATCCTGTATCAGTATTAGTCCCGATCCCTGTTTCATAGCAGTTCTTACGCTCGTTTTCAGTTTATCCGAGAACTTGTTTGATACAACCATCTTATCTATTAAGATTTCGATACTATGATTTTTGTATCTATCCACCTTCATTCCGGGAATAATTTCTCGAACTTCACCATCAACTCTTACATTCAGGTATCCCTTTTTGCGAATCTGCTCAAATAGTTCTTTGTAATGACCTTTTCTGTTTCTTACAACTGGCGCAAGTATATAAATTTTCTTGCCGATATACTTCTCCAAAATAAGTTCAAGAATCTGCTCATCGGTATATTTAACCATTTTCTCACCGGTAATGTATGAGTATGCATCACCTGCACGAGCAAAAAGAAGTCGCAAGAAATCATATACCTCAGTAGATGTACCAACAGTTGATCTGGGATTCTTATTTGTTGTTTTTTGCTCAATAGAAATAACGGGACTTAGACCGGTAATCTTATCTACATCGGGTCGTTCCATCTTACCAAGGAATCCACGCGCATATGCCGAAAAAGTTTCTATATAGCGTCGCTGTCCCTCAGCAAAAATGGTGTCGAATGCTAAAGATGATTTTCCACTTCCACTTAATCCTGTAATAACAGTAAGTGAGTTACGGGGAATTGTTACATCAATATTTTTTAAATTGTGTACACGAGCACCATACACATGAATTTGCTCTGTTTCAGAAATCATAATATGTATAAACGATTGATAACCTTAAAAGTTTATTCTGTAACCCATACAGGGTTGTGCACCTTGGGTTTATCTCCTTTTTTATAATAGAGGTCGTCCTTGGTTGGAATAAGTATTGTGTAGGATTTACCTGACGCATTATTCAGCTTGTTGCTTCTTAGCCATGAATTAAAGTCTTTTAGCTGGGCATATGTGATATTATTTTCTTTAGCAAATTCTACCAAATCGGGGATGCTGTTTGAAATAGTAATTTTTTTAAATTCCATTGGTTTGTAAAGATGTTCCGGTTTAATTACAAAGCCATAAAGTCTGGGATTCTCAAAAATCTGCTTTATTGCCAGCATCCTGTAATAATATCTTGAGGTTTCTTCTACAAGCCATAGATCGAGTGCCTCATCACTCTTTTGGTTTCTTAGTTCACTGGTTATTCTTCCTTGCCCACCATTATAGGCCATTGCAGCAGCACTCCATGAGCCATATTTACGATATGCATCTTTTAAATATTTACTTGCAGCCAAAGTCGATTTTTCAACGTGGTAGCGCTCATCCACATCAGTTCTCACCTCCAGACCATGTTCTCTGCCTGTCTCTTGCATAAATTGCCACAATCCAGCTGCTCTGGCAGGAGAAACAGCCCTCCAGTCGAGGCTACTCTCAATTACCGCCAAATATTTCAGATCGTCGGGCACACCTTCTTTTTTTAGAATTGGCTCAATAACAGGGAAAAGTCGATTTGCACGTTTAAAAAGCAACATGGTAGTTGAATGAAAATAGGTAAAACTGTTAAGCTCTCTATCCATTCTCTCATATTTATCATATCTGTCGAATAATATCTCTTCACCTGCAAATGTCATACTTTCAGGTATCTCTACCGATGCAGTCATAGAAAGAACGTGAGGTTTTTCCGATTCTGTTTTTTCAAGTTCTTTTCCTGCTGTGAAAAGTACTAATACAGTTGCTATAATTGCAAGTAGTAAAAATATCGGGATTATAAGTGATCTTTTCATTTCAATGAGTATCTTTATTATTATATCAAAAATAGACAAAAAAAATGACTTGTGGAAATGCTATTTGTTATAATTATATTAGATAACTAAATAACCGTTTGCATTATTTGATTTATATTTGATATTTATTAAACAGTGGTAATGATATGAAACTGAAAACACCAAACTCGGTAGTAAAAGCTCACGATATAAGTCAACTCAGATTTAGAGATACTCCTTTTGTGAAGCTCATGAATAAGCGTATTTATAATATTCTTATGGTTGCTTCAAGATACGATATGTTTATTTTAGAAGATGATGGTCGTGTTGATGAACAAATATTTAACGAATATACATCTCTTAATCTTAGATATCCCCCTAGATTCACCCAGGTTAGCAGCAACAAGGAAGCATTGGCTGAATTAAAACAGATCAATTATGAACTGATTATCTGCATGCCAAATATGGATAGCAGCGATACTTTTATACTTGCAAAACAGTTAAAAGTGCTCTATCCAAGAATCCCGGTAGTTTTATTAACCCCCTTTTCAAAAGCTGTCACTAAGTCGCTAAGCAAAGAAGATTTAAGTGGCATTGATTATGTCTTTAGCTGGCTGGGCGACACAGACTTGCTGCTTGCAATAATAAAGCTGATTGAAGATAATATGAATGTGGAGCATGATGTCAGAACTGTTGGGGTTCAGACTATTATGTTGGTCGAAGATTCAGTTCGTTTTTACTCCTCAGCACTATCTCTCCTATATAAATTTGTTCTTTCTGAGTCAAAAGAGTTTTCAAAAGAGGCGCTCAACGATCATCTACAGATGTTAAGAATGAGGGGGCGACCTAAAATACTACTCGCACGAAATTATGAGGAGGCAGTAATATACTACAAAAAGTATGGTGAAAACATGCTAGGAGTTATAAGTGATATGAGTTTCAGTCGTGAAGGGGTTAAAGATAAACTTGCAGGGAAAAAGTTGGGCGAATGGATTAGATCAATAGATCCTGAGATACCCTTTATTTTTACCTCATCAGAATCTACTAATCGTCAATATATCGAAGAATCGAAAGATATTTTCATAGATAAGAATTCAAAAACATTTCCTCAAGATATTAACAAAGCTATAAAAGAGAATCTTGGATTTGGAGATTTTATTATATCCGATCCAAAAACCGGCAAAGAGATATTTCGTATCAGAAATTTGAAGGAGCTTCAAATGAATATTCGCAATATTCCAGATGATTCTCTATATTACCATCTTGCACATAATCACTTTTCACGTTTTTTCTATTCGCGTGCCATGTTTCCTGTTGCAGAGATGCTAAAAAAAATAGATGTATCTGAATATGCAAATATGAACGATGCGCGTGAATTAATTTACGCAACTATAGTTCAATACCGAAGGATGAAAAACACTGGTGTTGTTGCAGTTTTTGAGAAAGACAGATTCGATCAATATTCAAACTTTGCACGTATAGGTGAAGGTTCGCTAGGTGGTAAGGGTAGGGGACTAGCATTTATTGGTTATATGGTAAAAACTCACCTTGAACTAAACAATCATAGTAATTTTCCGGTAACTACTCCAAAAACAGTAGTGTTATGTACCGATATATTCGATGAATTCATGGAGGCAAACGACCTGTATGAGTCGGCCCTGTCTGATCGCACGGATGAGGAGATTCTTAAGCAGTTTCTGGCAGCAAAATTACCAAAGCGACTAGTAAGTGATTTTTTAGTGTTTTTTGAAGCTATAGAAGCACCTGTTGCCATTCGTTCTTCAAGTTTATTAGAGGATTCACAATATCAGCCTTTTGCCGGAATATACTCAACATATATGATACCATATGTAAATGACAAGTATGTAATGGTGCGGCTTTTAAGCGATGCCGTGAAGGCTGTTTACGCATCTGTGTTTTATAAAGATAGTAAAGCATATATGTCGGCTACACAGAATCTTATCGATCAAGAGAAAATGGCAATAGTGTTGCAGGAAGTTGTTGGAGCTCAGTATGGTAGTCTGTACTACCCTGCAATATCGGGTGTAGCGCGTTCTATCAACTATTACCCTATAGGTAACGAAAAGTCTGAAGATGGCATTGTTAATATGGCTTTTGGCTTGGGTAAATATATAGTTGATGGAAATACAGGACTACGATTTTCTCCTGTACATAAGTCAAACATCCTGCAACTTAGCTCACTCGATTTGGCTCTGAAAGATACCCAAACTCAGTTTTATGCTTTAGATTTAGATTCAGTATCAAAAGATTTTACTGTTGATGATAGTTTTAATCTAGTTAAATCGCGACTCAAAATGGCAGAAGAGGCGGGTCCTCTTCGATTTGTGGCATCAACCTACGATCCGCAAGATCAGATAATACGCGATGGATATTACGAAGGGGGAAGAAAAATAGTGTCATTTGCTAATATATTACAACACGATATGTTTCCGCTGGCTGAGACTTTTGTTAAATTGCTGAAAGCGGGACAAAAAGAGATGGGGCGACCAGTTGAGATAGAGTTTGCTGTAGATATTAAGGATCAGAAGAATGCTGTTTTCTATGTGTTGCAAATCAGACCTATAGTAGATAGCAGAGAGGTTATGCATGATAATCTTGAGGAAATAGATAAGGATGATACAATATTGTTTTCAAGAAATGCATTAGGAAACGGCATATCCGACGATGTATATGATATAGTTTACGTGAAGAGTAATAGTTTCAACGCTTCAAAAAATCCTCTTATTGCAAGAGAGATTGAGGCTGTCAACAGTAAATTCCTAAAATCCGAATCAAATTACGTTCTGGTAGGACCAGGCCGATGGGGGTCTTCCGATCCATGGCTGGGAATTCCGGTTAAGTGGCCACATATATCTCAAGCACGTGTAATTGTAGAATCGAGTATGGAGAACTATCATATTGAACCAAGTCAAGGCACACATTTTTTTCAGAATCTCACATCTTTTGGAGTAGGTTATTTTACCGTTAATCCTTTTATAGATAATGATGGTCTATTTAATGAGAGCTTTTTAAATAACCAACCAGCTGTTTATGAGTCAGAGTATATACGTCACATAAAATTCGATAGTCCCATAATCATAAAGATAAATGGCAAGAAGAGGTTGGGAGTAGTTTTGAAGCCATAAAATAACTCTATAAAATTGCACCTTATATGAAAAAGATAATCTTGTTATTAATAATATTCGCGTGTATGTCAGCTGTTTCGGGTCAAAATATACTTTCAACAAATGACAAATATTATGATGCAGAGTGGTTAAGGGTAACCGATTTGGAGAAGAAATCTTTACCACAATCAGCTCTTAAGGTTGTTGATAGTATTCTTTTAAAAGCGATAAATGAGAAGGATAGTCCACAATTGATAAAGGCAATAATTCATCAGGGTAAGTATCATTTATCTGTAGACAATCAAAATGATACTATTATCTTTAAGAACCTTACCGAAATGCTTAACAAGAGTAACGATTTTGTTAAGAAGTCGGTAATCAACTCAATGTTGGGCGAATTGTATCTACAGTATTATCAACGAGATCAATGGGTAATTAATCAAAGAACCGAATTGAGCGACTTTGTACCAAGTGATATGAAACAGTGGACCAGGAATATTTTTTACAACAAGGTTATAGAGCACCTGAGTGCTTCAATTTCTCAAAAAGATTTATTACTTGGGGCCGATGTAGAAAGCTATTCTGTAGTTGTTGACCTTGGTAAAGATTCACGAAAGTTTTATCCTTCAATGTACGATTTTCTTTTACTAAGGGCAATTGAACAGTTTAGTCAATTTAATACGAGAGAAGACCTTAGCAAAATATTGGCGAAAAAAGGAATCCACAGAGAGTCTCTTTTTTCATCTGCAGAAGAATATGTAAAGATTGATTTCAACCCAGAGGTTACCGATTACAATCTATGGATTCTCGAAACATACAAAAAACTATTCCAAACTTTACTTGAAAGAGAAATGAGTGAGTCGGTTCTCTTAACTCAACTCAGTTTACTCGACTATCTGTCTGTTTTACAATCCAACTATACAGAAAATTCTAAATCAGTTCTGGATAAACTGTTGAATAAGTGGCAAGGAGACCCAATTAGTGTTGAGGTTATAGATAAGTTAGCATCTTTGCTGCAGAATGATATTTATAAGTTAACCGAAAACGACAGCATAAAAAAAGCAGAAAAAACAGAGAACCTTTATCTGCTCTTGACAAATAGCATAACAGAATATCCTGAATATAACAGAATATCTATACTTGAGAACAGAGTTGGTCAAATGACCAATCCCTATTTTAATATTACAGGCAAAAAAACTTTCCCTTTGAAAGGTGATAAAGTATTAACGCTTTCGTATAAAAATATAAAATCGCTAAATGCAAAACTTTATCTGATAAGTTCGCCAGTTGATGTTCAAATGGCACAGGTTGGAGTAAATTACGATCTCAAAGAAAAAAGAACATTCATTAAAAGTATACCAATTGAACTGTTCGAATCACCTGAATACGCAGACAATAAGATTTCGTTTAAAGTTGATGTAGATGTACCTGGTACATATATGCTTGAGTTTGATTCTAATCCTAAATTAGAGGGAGACAACATAGTTGCAGATTATTACTTTGCAGTTTCCGATTTAGCAATGTTTTCACGATTAACATCCAAAGATAAATATGAAATCTTTGTTGTGAACAGAGTAACAGGTGAGCCTGTTGAAAAAGCTAAAGTAAATATATACAAGCTACCTGGTAACTGGCGCAATTCATCTTTAATTTTAGAGGAGACATTAACTACCAACAAAGAAGGTTTGGTGGTTTACAATAAGAATATCCCCAATAACGATCTTTACTATAATGTTGAGGTAGCAAAAGATCGTGGATCACTGCTTAGTAGGATGCCTTATTCATATTTTAATTCATCTGATAACCTGATGCTCAATCATGAACAGGTTACTGTTTTTACAGATCGCAGCATATATAGGCCGGGACAGACAGTTTATTATAAAGCTGTTATAACTCAAGCAAAAGAGAATGAAAATATAATTCAAACCAATAAAAAGGTCGATTTTATTTTACGAGATGCTAATAATCGTGAAGTAGCAAAACAAACTCTGGTTTCAAACGACTTTGGTTCAGTTGCCGGAGAATTTATTTTACCACAGGGCACACTGCCCGGATATTTTACAATAGAGACAACAAATGGCGGTGAGAACTTTAGAGTAGAGGAGTATAAACGACCTACATTCGAAATTACATTTGAAAAAATTGAGGGAGCATATAGATTCGGCGAAGAGGTTAAACTAAATGGGAAGGTGGAGAGTTTCTCTGGTATAAAGCTGCAAGGTCAGCTTTTAGAATGGAGAGTAACACGACAGCATAATTGGTGGTGGAGATATTCAGAACCACCTGAACATTTTGCCGAAGGAAGTCTGTTTACAGACGATAATGGAGAATTTGCTCTTACATTTATACCTGAAAGAAGAGAGGATTTTTCTACTCCCCAATCTATTTATACTTATGTTGTTGAGGCCACGGTAACCGATATAAACGGAGAAACACAAGTGGCCAATTACTCTGTAACCGTGGGTGATGTTTCGATGATTCTTGAGACAGATATGCCCAAACTATATGAAAAAAACAGTAACGAGAAGATAGTCATTACATCTAAAAACCTTGATGGAACTGAAATCGAAGTCGAAGGTACATATCAGATATATTTGTTAAATGAGAATGACTCAATTTACAGGCAGGTGGCTCAAGGCGAATTTATGTCGGGAGAACAGCAAGAGATTAAAAAGTTGATAAGTCGATTTAAATCTGGAAAATATCAACTTAAACTTACCTCCAAAGATGATAGGGGTAACTTGATAGATGCACAAAATGATTTCATAATTTACTCATACAACGATAAGAAGCCTCCAATTAAGACAAACGATTGGTTCATAATTAAAAGGTCCACTTTCTCTTCTGATAATGATGCAGAAGTTATACTTGGTGTATCTGAAAAAGTGAATGTGCTTTATGAACTTTGGCAGGAGAACAGTTTGCTTGAACGTAGATGGGTAGAGCTGAATAATGAGAACAGACTCTTTTCAGTTCCTTTTAAAAAGGATTACAAAGAAGGAGTAACACTGATGTTTACATACCTCAAAGATGAGGTTTTTTATACACAAAGGGCCGAAGTTCGCAGCAAGAA
This sequence comes from uncultured Proteiniphilum sp., assembly GCA_964478295.1. Taxonomy (GTDB): domain Bacteria; phylum Bacteroidota; class Bacteroidia; order Bacteroidales; family Dysgonomonadaceae; genus Proteiniphilum. The sequence goes on from CAYZHS010000035.1 coordinate 10,604, forward strand.
AGAGGATACTCATCTAAAAGTAAAGTTAGATGTATTCAGAGATAAAATCCTTCCCGGTAGTGAAGAAGAGTGGAGGATAAGTATAACCGATGCTATGGATAAACCTGCAGCTGCAGAGGTGCTTGCCTCTATGTACGATTTCTCGTTAGATAATATTTATCCTGCACATCCCTGGAATTTATTGTTGTATGATTTTGGTAATTATAACTCGATGAGACCGCTCTCAATTGATCAGTCGTTTTTTAATGAAAATGCAAGTGCCTATTTTAATGTTCCGATGAAACCGGTTGTACCTTTTGAATTTGACAGATTCAACTGGTTTGGATTCTCATTTTTTAATGGACAAATGATCTATGGAACCAGAATGAGAGGCTTAGATATGAGTGATGAAATTGTTGTAGTTGGTTTTGCTAAATCAAAAGAAGTTGAAATGGAATCTGAAGAGTCTCTTAAGGTGTTGCCACCTGTAAATGAAGACGATGATGCACGAGATGCTTCACCGCCTGAGCCCCCGCAAATACGTCGTAATTTCAGCGAAACAGCATTTTTCTATCCTAATTTGAGAACAAATGAAAAAGGTGAAACTCAAATTACATTTACTGTTCCTGAAAGCAATACCAAGTGGAGATTCAGAGTGCTGGCACATGATAAAAATCTCAATATTGCTACTGCCGAAGCCTTCGCAATATCTCAAAAGGAGCTTATGGTTACACCAAATGTACCCCGTTTCTTAAGACAAGGTGATATCACTAGCATAGCAACTAAAATTACTAACCTTTCAGATACAGTTCTTCATGGTATTGTTTCTTTAGAGTTTTTCAATCCATTCACAAATGAGTTGTTAGATGAAATAATAGTATCAAATAGTGAGCAGCTGTTTATGCTCGAGCAAGGCGCCTCTGCTCAGAGTGAGTGGTCTTTTGAAGTTCCTTCAGGTTTTGATGTCATAGGAGTTCGAATAGTTGCAAGCAGTGAGTCTTTCAGTGATGGTGAACAACATGCACTTGCTGTGCTGCCAAATAGAATGCTTGTAACAGAAAGTTTGAGGATGGATGTAAATAGTGATGAATCAAAAACATTCACAATGGATAAGGTTAGTAGTAGCATTTCTGATACCAGAGAGAATTACAGACTTACACTTGAATTTACTTCAAATCCGGCTTGGTATGCAATACAGGCATTACCTCTACTCGGTCAGCCCACAAGTGATAATGCAATATCTTGGTTTGCCACTTATTATGCAAACTCTTTAGGAGCACACATAGGTAAATCTTACCCTGGAGTCTCCGAAATTGTTGATAATTGGAGTAAGATGGGAGGCAGTGAGAAGTTGCTCCTTTCAAACTTAGAGAGTAACGAGGAGCTCAAGAATGTACTAATAGAAGAGACTCCTTGGGTAATGGAGAGTAAAAATGAGACTGAACAAAAGCAGAAGTTGTCGCTGTTATTTAACCTAAACCGAAGTAGGGGGTTAACTCAAACTGCATTGTTCAGGTTGCAGGAGCTGCAAACTAGCGAAGGTGGCTGGAGTTGGTTTAAGGGTTTTAATTCAAGCGTGAGTATCACTCATTATATTCTTTACGGGTTTAGTCAATTGAAAGAGATGGATGCAGGGCTTTACTCTGATGAAACTGTATCTATGCAGTTGAATGCAATAAACTATATCGATGCTGAAGCTGTTCGCAGGTTCGAATCGATGAAAAAACAGAATAAAGAGTGGAGAAATATTAAATCTATCTCTACAACAGATTTGGAATATCTGTTTGTTCGTTCTTTATATGATTATCCATTTGATAAAGAGGTACAAGAGTTATACCACTTTTATATAACTCTGCTTAGTGAGAATTGGACAGCATACGCGCTGTACGAACGTTCTTTAATTGTATCGTTAATGCAAAAGGAGAACCGGAAAGATATAGTACAAAGTATAATCAATTCGTATAGAGAACACTCTGTAATATCTGAAGAGATGGGAATCTATTGGCCAAATAATCGTGCAAATGTATTTATGTCGCAGTCAGCTATTTCGGTTCATACATTTATAATGGATGC
>CAYZHS010000036.1:0-7318 GCA_964478295.1 uncultured Proteiniphilum sp.
TGGCTACTAAGGTGAACCCACAATGGATACTGAACGAGCGTATCCCAGGGTATAGTAGGGTAGAAGATATCGATCAGGAGTTCTGGGATAGTAGATACGAAAATATTAATGCAATAGAGAAGCATCTGTACCAAAATGGTATGAGGATATTGAAGTTCTTTCTGAATGTATCTAAGGCGGAGCAGAAAGAACGTTTACTTTCACGTATAGATGAACCTGATAAAAACTGGAAATTCAGCTCTGACGATTTACATGCACGCTCTCAATGGGATGACTACAGTAAAGCTTTTGAGGATATGCTTGAGAAAACTTCTAAACCACATGCCCCTTGGTATGTAATACCTGCCGACAAAAAGTTTTTTGCACGAGTAGCGGTTGGGGATATTATACTTGAACTCTTTAAATCGCTCGATTTGCATTATCCTCCAGCCGAGTCTCCCGAAATATTAGAAAAGGCGAGAATCAGACTCATAAATGAGTAGCTTCAATGTTGAATTTTTGTATCCCTTTCCTCTTTTCTCTTCGACTTAAGATGTACGTCTAGTCTGGAAACTAACCAGAAGAGACTAAACACAAATCCTACAAATACTATTGCAGCCCAAAATTCTGCTGACATGTAAAAGGTTGTGCCTTTAATCAGATAGGCAGTAATAGTCATAAATGCTATTACGGCATACATTGTACCAAAAATTGATCCTAAATCTTTAAGTACACTGCCATTCTCCTTACGGGCTTTTTTACTGCTTTTGCTGTATACAGGATTTAGAGAGTTCTCATATTCAATCTGGTGCATTATTCTATATTTCAGATTGTCGGGAGCTTTCATTTTTGCAGATGAAATCAACTTGCCAATCTTTTCATCTTCCTTATGTTCGTTATATTTATTCATCATAATTATCATTCTATTAACCTGTTATCTGTAAACCGTAACTTGAAACAGCCAGCTCTCCAAAAAGTTTTCTTGCCCTAAAGAGTTTTACCTTTACATTCGATTCATTCAACCCCGTAATCTTTGCAATTTCTTTTATAGGATTGTCTTCCATGTAGTAAAGGGTTAGTAATAAAGCTTCTCCTTTAGGCATTTTTTCCATTATTTCTGATACTATCTCATCTCGCTCAGTTTCTTCAATCTGTTTTTCTAAACTTGCTGTGCCTACGTGATATGCATCTTCAAGTGCAGTTTCGCGACTGGAAGACCACATTTGTGATTTTGTATATGTAACTGCAGTGTTATATACGATACGATAAAGCCATGTCGAAAATTTACTCTCAGCTCTAAAGCTTCGCAAATTTTTAAATGCTTTCACAAAACTATCCTGCACCACATCTTCCGCATCCTGCATATTGCCACAAATCCTAAAAGCAATGGTTATAGCCATATCCTGATAAGATTCAACAAAGTACGCGAACGCGGAAGTGTTGCCGGAAAGAACTTGTTGGACACGCTGATTCTCGTTCATCACAAAGAGTTATTCCAGGTCAAACTCCTCTTTTTGTACGGACTGAGGTAACTTTTGAGAAACCAAAAAGTACATCAGATAACCCACACCCATAAAGAAAACTACACTTGCACCTGTAACCCAAAACTCATTTCCTTGTCCAATAACTAAATACTCAGAACATAGAAATCCAACAATTATACCAATTCCAAGTGCAATTAATAGTATCCCATTCCTAAGCGCAACTAATCTATTTGGGTTAGCCTTTCTTCTGGGAGTATCAGGAGGAATTATTCCCTGATTAATTAATCCCATTCGTTCCTCATTTCGGCTTTTCATCGCTTTCAAACCCAATACTATACCGGCGATAATCGGCAACCCAAAAATACAAATAATAGCAATAATAGCAACAATTTCACCTTCCATAATTTAAAATATTAATGTTTTGTTTTTAATTACATCAATATGACCTTATAACTGTAACTTTGGTTACAGAAAAAGTAAATTATTTTTACTTAGTAATAAAAAAGATCGTTCTGAATTTAAGCTGAACGATCTTATTTTTCTTTTTCCGTAGTTTTACACTACTTCTCTTTCAATAAGTCACGAATTTCTGTAAGAAGCGTCTCCTCTTTAGTGGGTGCTGGAGGAGCTTCCGGAGCTGGCTCTTCTTTTTTTCTTTTAAGAGAATTCATTCCTTTGATAACAAGGAAAATCGAAACACCAATAATTAGGAAATCTACAACAGCCTGAATAAATGAACCATAATTCCAGGTTATGGCAGGTGTAATAACTTCTGCACCTTCCATTACAGCTTCTCTTAATATTACATTTAAGTCTGTAAACTTACCCTGGTTTGCTATTAATGCAATTGGTGGCATTAATATATCGTTTACGAAAGAGGTTACTATTTTTCCAAATGCACCTCCAATAACGATTCCCACGGCCATGTCAACTACACTACCGCGCATTAAAAATTCTTTTAGCTCTGATTTAAATGACATACTTTTTTTGGTTAATGGGTTAAAAACTCTATAATTATGCAAAGTAAATAATAATTATGTAAAAATGATGTTGTTAGTAGAAAATTTCGGCAATCATACAACGTGCAGATCCACCACCATTTGTTTCAATAGTTTTAAGATCGGTTGATATTATTTTATTGTAGGTTGATATCAGGTTCTCTTGTTCTGAAGTGAGCGATTTATAAGCTGAAGTTGACATAACCATTAAGGGAGTGCCATTCCTGCTTTTTACCTCAAGCATATTTCCTGCAAATCTTGATACCTGGTCTAAAGTAATATCAACTATAATTTTACCGGTTGATGTTAATTGAGAAACTACCCGCTTACGTTCGTTTTCATCATTTATCGACTCAAGACAGATTACTGCTACTTGCATTCCTACTTCCATTATTACGTTTGTATGGTATATTTGGTTGCCATTCTTATCCGTAGCATCAAATAAAATTGGTCGATAATTCATCATTGAACAAAACTCAGATAGTACTTTCTCAGAAGTACGTGGCGATCTGCAGCAGTATGCAACTCTTTTCCTTCTATCTAAAATCATACTTCCGGTTCCTTCCAGAAACTCACCTTCTTCCTCCCAATGCGTTAAATCAATAACTTTCTTATGATTAAAATCCCTTTTTAGAAGATTAATAATGTGTTCCTTCCTTTCTAACCTTCTATTTTCTGCAAACATCGGGTAAAGAACAAGTTCACCGGTAAAGTGAGATGAGAACCAGTTGTTGGGAAATATTGAATCAGGTGTCCATGGCTCAAGGGTGTCTTGCACAACAGTAACGTCTACATCGTTTGCCTTTAGTAAATTAACGAGTGTATCGAACTCCAGAAGTGCATTTTCAGCAACGTTATTCTGGTTAGAGTTGTGCTGAAAATAGTTATTTCCAGCTGTCTGCTCATTAAAAGCAAAGCGGGCAGGGCGAACCATTAATATTTTAGAAGTTGTTTGCATCTTGCTTATTTTCTGTTTAATAGCATGAAAAATAAAACGATTATTCCAGAGATTTAATTGATCTTGCAATTATGTCAATTGCAACTTTAAGCTCATCTTCTTTGATAATTAGTGGTGGGGCAAATCTGATTATATGACCATGTGTGGGTTTTGCAAGCAATCCATTCTCAGCCATCTTCATGCATACATCCCAAGCTTCTTTGCCATTATGAGGCTCAATTACAATAGCGTTGAGCAATCCTTTTCCTCTGACACTTTTAATGAAAGGACTATCAATCATTTGCATTTCCTCGCGAAATATTTTACCTAAATGTTCAGCTCTCTCAGTCAGGTTCTCATCTCTTACTACCTCCAAAGCTGCAGTAGCTACCTTACAAGCTAAAGGGAAGCCGCCAAATGTTGAGCCATGCTGACCTGGTTTTATATTTAGCATAACATCATCATCTGCCAATACTGCAGAAACAGGCAGAACTCCTCCTGATATTGCTTTACCCAGAATCACAATGTCGGGTCGCACATCTTCATGTTCACAGCATAGCAGCTTGCCGGTACGTGCAATACCGGTTTGCACCTCATCGGCAATAAATAGCACGTTGTATTTCTTACAAATATCGTAGCATGTTTTCAAGTATCCCTCATCTGGCACATAAACACCTGCCTCTCCCTGAATTGGTTCAACCAAAAATCCTGCAACTTTCTCTCCTTTCTCTTCAAGTATAGCCGTAAGAGATTCTGTGTTGTTGTATGGAATTACCTCTATGCCGGGAGTGTAGGGTCCGTAATCGGCACGGGCGTCCGGGTCGGTTGAAATTGAAACAATTGTTATAGTTCTTCCATGAAAATTTCCTTCGCAAGCTACAATAATTGCCTCATTTTCCGGAATACCTTTCTTTTGATATCCCCACTTTCGGGCAAGTTTTAGAGCAGTTTCCACTCCCTCAGCCCCCGAGTTCATAGGTAACACCTTGTCGTAACCAAAGTAATTATGAATATACTCTTCGTAGGGACCTAAAGTATCATTATAAAATGCACGTGAGGTGAGGCATAATGTTTCTGCCTGCTCTTTAAGAGCATTTACAATTTTTGGATGGCAGTGCCCCTGGTTAACTGCGGAGTATGCCGACAAGAAATCGAAATATTTTTTACCATCAACATCCCACAAATAACACCCTTTGCCCCTGCTTAATACAACCGGCAGGGGGTGATAATTGTGTGCTCCATATCTTTCTTCTTGCTCTATAAATTTTCTTGCATTTATCGAGATGTTCATACTTGTAAATTTAAGGATTTAAAAATAGAAACTCTTGTTTATTAATAGAATCAGCTCAAAACAATATTCCTGAATTGAATTGCTTCTCCTTCACTCTGAAGTCCAATATGACCTTCCATTACGTTGCTAGTAGCTATGTTTTGTAATATATCGTTGATATATACTGTAATACTTCCATTATTAACAATAATTTTTACTTTATTCCATTCACCGGTAGGCTTTTCACTAGAGTGCTCTTTTTTATCTATTACCGGAAACTTTGGCCTTTCAGTTACACCTTCCGGTAGTGAGTACTCATTTAAATCCGCTCCGGCAAGAAGTACAAAGTCGCCTGCCTGACCAGCTTTAAGCTGACATTCAATCCCTTTTGGGAAAGGATTGGCCGGCTCTTCAATAAGAACAAATATACCACTGTTACTTGCTTCTCCCTCCCATCTATACTCAAGTTCAAGAGTATAGTTGCTATATTTCTCTTTTGTATACATATAGCCAAGAGGCTCACCCTTAATTGTAATAATACCATCGCTAACAGTATAAACCTGATCTGCCGGAACATTATTGTTCTCAACTACGAAATTCCAGTTTGAAAGATCCTTTCCGTTAAAAATATGACCTGTTTGTTGATTACAGCTGCTGGTTACTAATAATAAAAGTAGAATTAATGCCGATAAGTTTGTTTTTCTCATACGATTATAGTTTTATGTATATTTACAAAAATATACTTTTTATTTGAAAATAAAAGAAAAATATCTTCTTCTCTCTATATTGCTTCTGTTTTACTCTTACTTTACTCTTACCTTGCTCTTATATGATTCTTTTATTCCTCTTTTATAAAAGAATCATATAAGACTCAGGTTAAACTAATATGGAAGCGAGGTTAAAATGTTTTATTAATGTGAAAGATTGTGATATAGGTTCAAATTGCATATTTTTGTGAACAAAAAGATGAGCAAAGCGCATTTCCTTTGGGTTGACGATGAAATAGATCTCCTTAAACCTCATATACTATTTTTGGAGGAAAAGGGATATAATACCGTATGCGCAGCAAATGGGCACGATGCAATAAAGATGTGCCGTTCTAATAAATATGATATTGTGTTTCTGGATGAACATATGCCTGGACTTTCTGGCTTGGAGACACTTGTTCAGCTTAAAAAGCATTCGCCCGATATTCCTGTTGTAATGATTACAAAAAGTGAAGATGAGGGAATAATGAATCAGGCAATTGGCAGTAAAATAAGCGATTATCTGATTAAACCTGTTAACCCTAATCAAGTATTGCTGGCCATTAAAAAAATACTCGAAAAGAGCAGACTGGTTAACGAAACTTTGTTGAATAACTATAGTGAAGAATATATCAATATAAACAGAGAAATTTCTGATTGTTATAGTGCAGGTGACTGGAAAAGATTATACATGAGGCTTGTGCGTTGGGAGATAGAGCTGCAACAGGTAAACTCCACTTTAAGAGAGGTGATTGAGAGTCAAAAGGATGAAGCAAATATTTCTTTTACTAAATTTGTGAAGAAAAACTATTTTAAATGGATTTCTGATAGAGATAATATTTTAAAAGATAGTTCTGATAATCCCATAATGAGTTTCAACTTGTTGGAGGAGTGCGTGTTTCCATTTATCGATAGAGGAGAGAAGCTCTTTTTTATACTGATTGATAATTTTAGACTAGATCAATGGGGGGTAGTTAAAGATATTGTAACAGAGAATTTTGAATGTAAGGAGGACCTGTATTTCAGTATATTGCCAACGGCTACTCCATATTCACGTAATGCTGTTTTTGCCGGATTAATGCCTGCGCAAATCACAAAGTTGTATCCCAATATATGGATAGATGAAGCTGAGGATATAGGTAAAAATGAACACGAAGAGGAGCTTATCCAGTCGTTTTTATTCAGGTCTGGCAAAAACATCCCTTTCTCATATAACAAAATAAACAGTAACAGCGAAGCAGAGAGATTATGCGAGCGTATTAAGGATCTTGAAAAGAACTTTTTGAATGTAATGGTGTTTAATTTTATAGATATTCTCTCACATGCCGGCACAGAGTCGAAGACCATACGTGAACTAGCATCTGATGATTCTGCTTATAGGTCGCTAACAAGAACATGGTTTGCATATTCCTCTATCAGTAGGTTGCTTAAGAGAATAGCAGAGATGGGTTGTTCTGTTGTGTTAACTTCAGACCACGGGTCTATCAGAGTTAAGAGAGGTTTAAAGATTAAAGGTGATAGTGAAACAAACAGTAACCTGCGCTATAAATTAGGACGTAGTCTTGCTTACGATCCAAAATCGGTTTTTGATATTATTAATCCTGAAAATTATGGTCTCCCTTCTCCTAACATCAGCACAAGATATATTTTCGCTCAAAACAGAGATTTTTTTCTCTATCCTAATAACTACAACTATTTTTTGAATATTTTTGAGGACAGCTATCAGCATGGAGGTATTTCTATGGAAGAGATGATGGTTCCTTTAATTACACTTAATCCAAAAAAGAACTTATAAAGTATATGCAACTTATTATAGAAAACAAGAGCAAGGTAAAGTCGGCAGCCAAGCAGTTTGTCGATTTAATGGGAGACGACAAGGTTTTTGCATTTCACGGATCTATGGG
>CAYZHS010000036.1:7418-12624 GCA_964478295.1 uncultured Proteiniphilum sp.
ACTCTTAATAGTATGCAATATCAGTTTTATTGCCGAAAATATTATATATTAGCACGTCTAAACAATTAAAGATGAAACAATTTATTACTGCACTTATATTATTTTTCTTTTCATTCAATTCATTTTCACAGGTAGACACCGATCGAGTAATGATAATTGGAAAGAATGCTCTTTACTTTGAAGATTATGTGCTTGCAATACAATATTTTAATCAGGTTATTACAGCTAAGCCATATCTGGCAGAGCCATACTATTTCAGAGCAGTTTCGAAGTTTATGCTTGATGATTTTAAAGGTGCAGAAGAGGATGCTTCAGAGTGTCTGCAACGTAATCCTTATTACACAGCTGCCTACCAGCTGAGGGGTGCATCAAGACAGAATCAGGAGAAGTACGAATTGGCTGCAACTGATTATCAGCGAAGTCTTGAGTTTTTTCCGGAAGATAGACTTACACTTGTTAATATGGCTATAGTGAACGTTGAGATGGAACAGTATGATATAGCGGAAAAGTTTTTTGATGTGCTGATACGTCGTTTTCCCGACTATACTCCGGGGTATCTTTCACGTGCAAACATGTATTTGGTTATGAAAGATACAACAAATGCGATGGCCGATTTAAACAAGGCAATTGAAACAGATCCTTATACATCACACTCTTTTTCGGCACGTGGAATACTTTACTTTCAGCAAAAAGAGTATAATATGGCACTTGCCGATCTAGATGAGGCTATTCGTTTAGACCCATATATTGAAGGAAATTATATTAATAGGGGGTTGGTTAAATATTATCTTAACGATCTTCGAGGGGCTATGGCCGATTACGACCGGGTAATTGAGCTGGATGATAATAATGTTATTGCACGCTTCAACAGAGGGTTGCTGAGAGCTCAGGTGGCAGATAATAACCGGGCAATACGTGATTTCGATAAAGTTATAGAGTTGCAGCCAGATAACAATATTGCTTACCTCAACAGGGCATTACTGAATAGCGAGATAGGTGATCTTGCTAGTGCGTTAAGTGATTTGGATGTTGTGCTAGAATCGCATCCCGATTTTTTCTCGGGGTTCTATATGCGTTCTCAGTTTAAACGTCAGTTAAACGATCTTCAGGGTGCAGAGAGGGATTATAATATTGCAAGAAATCTCGAAGCAAGAGCACGCTCTGTTGCTGTTTCAGACCCTCAGTCGCTTACTGCTGCAAATGATGCTTCAGAAAGAAAAGAGACGAGAGAGCAAACAGACCAGGATATCGATAAGTTTAATCTGCTGGTTACAGCCGGTGACGAATCATCAGAAGAGTCTAAATATCAACGTCAGAGTAGAGGTCGAGTGCAAAATCTTAATTCACCAATTGAGCTTGAACCTAAATTTGTATTATCATATTACGAAAGTGAATTTGATGTGCGTCGTCCGGTATATTTTTCGGAAGTAATGGATAGGGCTAATAGTCAATTGTCACTAAATTGGATTCTTAAGGTTACAAATAATGAGGCACCGTTAAATGAAGTTCAGATTCAGTCGCATTTTCGTTCCATAAGAAATTATTCTGGCAGAATTGAAACTGAGCCGGACAACATATCGCTATATTTTGGGAGAGCTATGGATTTTATGCAGATTCAGGATTATGAAAATGCGCTTAAAGATATGAACAGAGCAATTGAGTTGAATCCTAACTCTCTTCTGGGGCATTTTGCACGGGCTATAATCAGAACTAAACAGTTGGAATATAACTATCAGTTATCGGGTGAGTCTGCTTTTTCTGATAACAGGAAAACCGGTATTTCTCTGCCCGAGAGTATTGCAGGGGTAACAAAACTACCAGAGATATCAGTAAAATCTGTACATTACGAAGAGATACTGAGAGAGTATGACCAAATAATTAAGATTGACCCCAATTTTATTTATGCTTATTACAACAGAGCAGAAATATTTTCAATTGAAAAAGATTTCAGAGCTGCAATTTCAGACTACAACAAGGCAATTGAGATAGAGCCTCAGTTTGCTGAAGCATATTTCAATCGTGGTATAGCTAAACTGTCTATAGGTGAAACTTCATCGGGACTCGACGATTTGCGTAAGGCGGGAGAACTGGGTATCGTTCAATCTTATAGCATTATAAAGAGAATGCAATAGCGTATATTTGCACAAAATTACTACATTTGCATTCATAAACAGAAAAAGAAAATTTAGAATAAGGAAGCATGATAAAAATTACATTTCCTGATGCGTCAGTAAGGGAATACAACAAAGGCATTACAGGATTGGAGATTGCCGAAAGCATAAGTCGCAGGCTTGCTCAGGATGCACTTGCGGTAAGTGTAAACGGGGAGACTTGGGATTTAACACGACCTATTGAAAGTGATTCCGACGTTAATATACTTAAATGGGAAGATGAAGAGGGTAAACATGCATACTGGCACTCATCTGCTCACTTAATGGCAGAGGCATTGCAGATTCTCTATCCAGGTATTAAATTTGGTATAGGACCTGCTATAGAGAACGGCTTTTACTACGATGTAGATCCAGGAGAAGGGGTTGCTATTAAAGAAGCAGATTTTCCTCTTATCGAGAAGAAAATGATGGAGTTGATAGCAGCTAAAGAAGATATAGTACGTGAAAGTATTTCAAAAGATGATGCTGTAAAGATGTTCTCTGGAAGAGATGAGAATTATAAGGTTGAGTTGATAAATGAATTGGAAGATGGCACAATAACTACCTATTCGCAAGGTGTGTTTACAGATTTATGTCGTGGTCCACACCTGCCCAACACTTCCTATATCAAGGCAGTTAAGATATTATCTTCTGCTGGTGCTTACTGGCGAGGTGATGAGAAGCGTCCACAGCTCACACGTTTGTATGGTATCACATTTCCTAAAAAGAAGATGCTCGATGAGTATCTTATATTGCTGGAGGAGGCTAAGAAACGCGACCATAGAAAGATTGGAAAAGAGCTTCAACTTTTTACTTTCTCTCAAACTGTAGGATCGGGTCTGCCATTGTGGTTGCCAAAAGGTACTCAGCTTCGTTTGCGACTTGAGGATTTTCTTAAGAAGATACAATTGGAGTTCGATTACGAACAGGTTATGACTCCTCATATAGGTCATAAGCAGTTGTATGTAACTTCAGGTCATTATGCAAAGTATGGTGAAGATTCATTTAAACCAATAACAACTCCCGAAGAGGGTGAGGAGTTTCTGCTTAAACCGATGAATTGTCCTCACCACTGCGAGATATACAAAACATTTCCTCATTCTTATAAAGACCTGCCTTTGCGTTTAGCTGAGTTTGGAACTGTTTATCGTTACGAAAAAAGTGGTGAGCTGCATGGGCTTACTCGTGTGAGGGGTTTTACACAAGATGACGCACATATTTTTTGTACTCCCGATCAAGTTAAAGATGAATTTCTTAAGGTTGTTGACATAATTTTTATTATCTTTAATGCATTGAATTTCGATAACTTCGAAGCTCAGATATCACTAAGAGACCCTAACAACAGGGAGAAGTATATTGGCACCGACGAAAATTGGGAGAAGGCTGAGCGTGCAATTATTGAAGCATGTGAAGAAAAAGGCTTAAAAACAAAAATAGAGCTTGGAGAGGCTGCTTTTTACGGACCTAAACTCGATTTCATGGTTAAAGATGCTCTTGGCCGTCGTTGGCAGTTAGGCACAATTCAAGTAGATTACAACCTCCCCGAACGCTTTGAGCTAGAGTATACAGGAGCAGATAATCAAAAGCACCGTCCCGTAATGATTCACAGGGCACCTTTTGGTTCAATGGAGCGATTTGTTGCTCTTCTTATCGAACATACAGCGGGTAAATTCCCTTTATGGCTAGCACCAACACAAGCTGTAGTTTTGCCTGTTAGTGAAAGGTACAACGATTATGCTTATAATGTAGCAAAAGAGTTGAAGAAACTTAGTATAAGAGCTGAGGTTGATGACCGTAACGAGAAAGTTGGACGCAAAATACGCGATAATGAGTTAAAACGTATTCCTTATTTGCTTATTGTTGGAGAGAAAGAAGCGGAAAATGAGGAAGTTTCGGTAAGAAAACAGGGGGGAGAAGATAAAGGTACAGTAAAATTGCATACATTTGCAGACAATATTTTGCAAGAGCAAGAAGAGATGATGAATGCCGGAAGGGATTTAAAAAATAATTAATAACAGTAAAAATAACAATAGTAAAAAATTAACAGTATCTGAATGGGAAAAAACTCAAAAGAACAACACAGAATTAATGAACGAATCAGAGTTCCCGAAGTCCGTTTGGTTGGCGAAAATGTAACTGAGGGAGTTTATTCAACCAGAGAGGCTTTGAGAATTGCTGATGAACAAGAGCTAGACCTCGTTGAGATTGCTCCTAAGGCTAATCCTCCGGTATGTAGAATAACTGATTATCAGAAGTTCGTATATCAACAAAAGAAAAAACTTAAAGAGCAGAAGGCAAAAACGGTAAAAGTTACCGTTAAGGAAATTCGCTTCGGGCCACAAACTGACGAACATGATTATAACTTTAAACTGAAGCATGCCATAAATTTCTTGAAAGAAGGTTCAAAAGTAAAAGCTTTTGTTTTCTTTAGGGGCCGATCAATTCTGTTTAAGGAGCAGGGTGAAGTTCTTTTGTTGCGTTTTGCCAATGAGTTGGAAGAATATGCAAAAGTTGAGCATATGCCAATTATGGAAGGTAAGCGTATGTCAATAATGCTTACTCCAAAGAAAAGCTCATCAGCTTCTAAGAAAGAAAGTTAATTTTCTAACGTAGCAACTATAAATTCACTAATAATTTGCGTAACGAAAATAAATTCGTTACTTTTGCAAACTTTTTCGTGCTGACTATCAGTGAACGAAATGTAGAAATATTCATTACAAATAATATAAGACAGCAAAATGCCTAAAATGAAGACTAATTCCGGTGCCAAAAAGAGGTTCGCCCTTACCGGAACAGGAAAAATCAAGAGGAAACATGCGTACAAAAGTCACATTTTGACGAAGAAGACCAAAAAACAGAAGAGAAATCTTACTAAAATGGGTCTTGTTCACAAATCTGACGTAAACAGTATCAAGACGCTATTAGCGATGAAGTAATTCTAGCTAAAGAGTTCCAAGAAAGATTTATTAACAGGATGTATATGCCGCAAAGAGCTCTGCACGACAGAGACGCTATCATTCAAAACAAGTAAACATTATGCCAAGATCAGTAAATCA
>CAYZHS010000037.1:0-12506 GCA_964478295.1 uncultured Proteiniphilum sp.
TTGATTAATTGAACAGAATGAAATGAGTTTAAGTAATAATAAAATAAAATACATTAAATCTCTTAAAGAGAAAAAGTTTCGCAATCAATACAAATGCTTTGTTGCTGAAGGAGAGAAACTTGTCTTCGACTTAATGAAAACATGTAAATGTCAGCTTATAGCAGCTTTACCTGAAGTAATTTTATCGTATAACAATATATCTGCAGAAGAAATTATTACAACTTCAGAAAATGAATTAAAAAAAGCAACATCGTTAAAAACAGCCCCATCAGTTATTGCTGTTTTTTATCAACCTGAAGTACAAATAAGCGAAGAAGAGATAAATTCAAATTTAAGTCTAGTACTCGATGGTGTTCAAGATCCGGGTAATTTAGGAACAATTGTAAGGATAGCCGACTGGTTTGGCATTGATAATATATTCTGTTCTCTTGACTGTGCAGATGTATTCAACCCTAAAACAGTTCAAGCTACGATGGGTGCAATAGCTAGAGTAAATGTAATATATACAGATATTGTAGAATTTTTACAAAACAAAAAAGACTTACCTGTTTATGGCACTTTTCTTGGAGGAAGTAATATATATGAAGAATCTCTTTCAAGAAATGGCTTTATAGTAATGGGAAGTGAAGGCAAAGGGATAAGCAATGAAGTTGAAGCTTTGGTAACAAACCGTTTATTTATACCAAACTATCCAATTGATGAGAAATCGTCTGAATCATTAAATGTTGCAGTTGCAACTGCAATTACTTGCTCAGAGTTCAGAAGAAGGTTTATTTAACTATTTTCTAATGTAAAGACATAAAAAAATCACGTATTGTGTTTAATACGTGATCACCTAAAACTAATCTTATGAGAATGAAAAAGATCCCCTACAATCGGGAACCTGGGTGGAAAACGGGATTCGAACCCGCGACCTTCGGAACCACAATCCGACGCTCTAACCAACTGAGCTATGACCACCATTTTTCGTTTTCGAGTGCAAAGATACAATAATTTTCTCAATACAAACCAAAATCAAACAAAATTTCAAAATAATGCGTTAGAAAATTATTCAAAGAAAATATTTAGTATATTTGAAGTTGCTATTAATAAAAGAACCGTATTAATGGATATAAAGAAAATTAAACTATCTATTTTAGGAATATCATTTAGTCAAGTACAGGCTGGAGCCTATGCTCTTATATTTTCAGAAGAAAATGGTATCCGACGTCTTCCAATAGTCATCGGTACACCTGAGGCACAATCCATTGCAATTGTAATGGAGGGAATAACACCTCCCAGACCACTCTCACACGACCTGATTTGCTCAATCTTCAAAGAACTAGACATCAACCTTGTTGAAGTACTTATATACAAGTTTGAAGAGGGTGCTTTCTTTTCTGAACTACTACTTGGGCAAAACGGTATTGAATACAGAATTGATTCTCGCACATCAGATGCAGTAGCATTGGCTATAAGAACCAACTCTCCAATTTATACAACAGAAGAAATAATGCAGAATATGGCAATTATTTTTGATGAACACGTTGCCACAGATCAGGCTGATCCTTTTAAGGATGAGACAGAGAACAACGAAGAGGAGCTTTCAGAGCTTCGTCTTGATGCACTAAAGCATCGTCTTCAAGATGCAGTCAACGAAGAAAACTACGAATTGGCTACTCGTTTACGAGACGAAATTAATCGCAGAGAAAACCGTTCCTGATAATTTAGACAATGTCAGACACACTTTTTTTCAGCCCAGATATTCTTACAAATTCTCAATTGCCCGAAATTGAGTCGCATCATTGTGTAAAAGTTCTTCGCATGAAAACTGGCGACTCTCTAACGGTAACTGATGGTAAAGGTCGTTTTTATGAATGCATACTAGTAGATGCTAACCATAAGCGAAGTACAATTAGCATTATTAATCAAACAGAAATTGTTCAATCAAGAAACTTTTTCATACATATCGCGTTTGCTCCAACTAAACAAATGGATAGAAATGAATGGTTCGTAGAAAAAGCAACTGAATTAGGTATTGACAGAATTACCCCTGTTATATCTAATTTCTCTGAACGGAAAGAGGTGAAAATAGAAAGGCTCACAAAAACAGCAATTTCTGCAATGAAGCAATCGCAACAACCTTTTTTGCCAGAAATTGACGAAACCGCTAATTTCAGTGATTTTATCAAGCTGCCCTTTAATGGAAAGAAGTTCATAGCACACTGCTATGAAAAACCAAAGAGACCTCTTTCCCAAATATATAATAAAGGAGAAAACGTATTAATCCTAATAGGTCCTGAAGGAGATTTCAGTGAAGATGAAGTTGAAAATGCAATTAAAAATGGTTTTATGCCAATCAGCCTTGGCAATTCGAGATTAAGGTCTGAGACAGCTGCATTGGTTGCCACCCACACTATTCATGTAATAAATAGTTTATCTTAGAAAACAAATAAATTTAAAACAAAGCTTCAATTATGAATAAAAATATTCTCACATTAGCAGCTCTTATACTCCTGTTATTTGCATCATGCACTAGTAGAGCAGACAAAGAGTTACCAAGAATAGCAATTGCAGGTATAGCTATTGAATCGAGTACATTCTCACCTGCAGTAAGTAACGAAGATGCCTTTAGAGCACGCGAAGGCGAAGAAGTATTTAGCTACTATCCTTTTATGTCTCCCGATTCGGGTATTATTGATCGTGCTGTTTGGCTGCCAACCTTAAGAGGACATGCAATGCCTGGAGGTATAGTTACAAAAGAAGCATACGAATCATTGGTAAATAAAACTCTAAAGATGCTCGAAGAAACTTTACCTCTGGATGGTCTGTTTTTCGACATTCATGGTGCTATGAGCGTTCAGGGTATTGATGACCCCGAAGGTGATTTTCTTATTAAAATAAGGGAATTAGTAGGTACTGATGTATTAATTTCCACTTCTATGGATTTACACGGCAGTGTTTCACCTCGTTTAGCGCAAAACACCGACTTGATTACTTGTTACAGATTAGCTCCTCATGAAGATGCTTTAGAATCTAAAAAAAGAGCTGTAACTAACTTACTCAACAGATTAGAAAGCGGACTAGGCAAACCTGCTTATAAAGCCTGGATACCAGTGCCAATCTTATTACCTGGCGAGAAAACAAGTACTAGAATTGAGCCTGGTAAAAGTCTTTACGCACAAATACCTTCTTTATTAGAAGGTGATAAGGTTATTGATGCAGCTATATGGATGTCATACCCTTGGGCTGATGAGCCCAGAAACCATGGAGTTGTAATGGCTTATGGCGATGATAAAGAAGAGGTTGCAAAAGTGGCCGAAACTCTTGCCAAACACTTTTGGAATGTAAGAGAGCAGTTTGAATTTGTTGCCCCTACCACATATTTTGATGATGCACTCAATCAAGCAATAAAAAGTGACAAAAAGCCTTTTATTATTAGTGATATGGGCGATAATCCTACAGCTGGAGGAGCTGGCGATGTAACATGGACTTTACACGAGATATTTAAACGTTCTGAATTTAATTCACCCAATAGTAAAAGTTTAATATATGCTTCTATTCCCGGACCAGAACTTGTTAATAAAGCTATTGAAATTGGTGTTGGTGGTAAAATAGATGCATTGGCAGGAGCAGAAGTAGACAATAGATTTGCACCACCTGTTAGAATTACTGGAGAAGTAACAGCTATAAAACAAAGCGATAATAACACTGAAGTAGTTGTTAAGAGTGGAAATATCTACACTATTGTAACAGAAAAGAGAAACGCTTACCACTACAAAAAAAACTTTACTGATCTGGGATTGAATCCTGAAGAAATTGACATATTAGTTGTAAAACTTGGATATTTAACTACGGAGTTATATGATCTTCGTGCCGATTGGGTAATGGCTCTCACACCTGGTGGTGTTGATCAGGATTTATTAAGATTACCATACAAAAGAATTAATCGACCAATGTATCCTCTAGACCCTGAAATGGATGACCCTGATCTTACAGCAAGATTCATCCCTATATCAAACGAAATAAGATATAACTGAAAAATAAAAATCTAATACTTTTGATAAATACGAATAGATGAAACACATATAGGAAAAGCGCCATAGTAATATGACAAAGAAAGAGAGATACATAAACGTTCTTGAATGGTTTGAAACCAATGCAGAGTCGGCTGAAACAGAGTTAAACTATAATAATAATTTTGAATTGCTGATTGCGGTTATATTGTCTGCTCAATGCACAGATAAGCGGGTGAATATGATAACACCCGCTCTGTTTGAAGCTTTTCCAACTCCCGAAGTGATGATGGAGTCGTCTCCTGAAGTTATTTTAGAGTATATAAAATCATGTTCATACCCTAACAATAAATCAAAAAGCTTGTATGGTATGGCAAAAGAACTGGTAAACAATTTTAATGGTGTTGTTCCTTCTGATATCGACTCTCTTCTAACAATCCCAGGTGTTGGGCGTAAAACTGCAAACGTTATTCTTGCGGTAGCCTTTAACAAACCTGCTATGCCGGTAGATACCCATGTATTTAGAGTTGCAAACCGTATAGGTCTCACAAACAACTCTAAATCACCTCTTGAAACCGAGAGAGAGCTTGTTAAATTCATACCTGAAAACCTGCTAACAAAGGCACATCACTGGTTAATACTACATGGCAGATACGTTTGCATTGCAAGAAAACCTAAATGTGAAGAATGCGGCATTAGCAAATGGTGTAAATATTACGCTAAAACAGTTATTATCAACAATAATAGTTAATCTTTTTAAATTAAATAGCAATGAACAAAAAACTTTTAATTAGAGATCTTACCCTTCGGGACGGACAACAATCAGCATTTGCAACCAGAATGAGCCAACCTCAAGTAGATCGGGTACTCCCTTTCTATAAGGATGCAAAATTTTATGCCATGGAGGTATGGGGTGGAGCCGTTCCCGACTCTGTAATGCGTTACTTAGGTGAGAACCCATGGAACCGCTTAGAAAAGATTAGTGAAGTTATTGGCAACAATAGCAAGTTAACCGCTCTGTCAAGAGGTAGAAATCTCTATGGATATGCTCCGTATCCTGATGAAGTAATTGATGGTTTCTTCAAGAATGCCGTCGAATCGGGTTTAGATATAATGCGTATATTTGATGCTCTTAATGATGTAAATAATATTCGCTCTAGTGTTAAATACATCAAGCAATATGGTGGTCTGGCAGATTGCGCTGTTTGTTACACTGTCGATTCAAAGCCAGCTTCAGATGGAAATCAGAGTAAAGAAAAAGTTAAAAAAGGACTTTTTTCTTTTATTAGCGGTAATCGAAATAAAACTGTAACAGATAAGTCGAAACAGGTATTCACCGACAGCTATTTCCTCTCAAAAGCGAAAGAAATGGTGGAACTTGGAGCAGATATGATTACTATAAAAGATATGAGCGGTCTAATTCATCCATCCAGAGTTGCATCACTAGTAACTCTATTCAAAAAAGAACTTAGTGTTCCAGTCGACTTCCACACTCATTGCACACCAGGATATGGTTTAGCGTCAGTTGTAACTGCAATAATTCATGGAGCTGATATAGTAGACACTAATATATGGTACTTTGCGGGGGGACCAGCAGCACCAGCTATTGAGTTTATTTATGTTTTCTGTAAAAAACTTGGTATAGAACTTGACGTAAATATGGAAGCAGTTGCTAAGATTAATGAAGAGCTGTTTTCTATTAGAAAAGAATTAAGTCAGTTCGACACAACAAAGCAGTTCCCTAAACCTTTCAACCCTGTCAAAGACTCTCTTCCAGAAGATATTGATAAACAATTCGATCTCGCAATAAAAGCAATTGAAAATGAAGATGAAGAGTCATTATTAAATGCTTGTCACAAAATAGAGGAATATTTCGGATTTCCAAAACCTAATGAATTAGTAAAGAATGCCGAGATACCAGGAGGTATGTATACAAACATGGTTGCTCAGCTAAAGCAACTAAACTCTATTGAAATATTAGAAGATGCAATGAGTTTAATACCTAGTGTCAGAGCCGATGCCGGACTACCTCCGCTTGTCACCCCCACCAGTCAGATCGTTGGGGTACAGGCCATTGTTTCAGCAATGAACTTAAAAAAAGGAAATCCAAAGTACTCAAACCCATCCAATCAGTTTATAGCATTGGTTAAAGGTGAATATGGTAAAACTCCAGTCCCAATCGACTCATCATTTAGAGAGCAAATCACTGGCTCACCCGAAGAAGTTCCTTACAACACAGGAAATTACAAATATCAAGAAAATCCTATTTTACCTGAATTTGGCAATGTTGAATTAGCTAAAACAGAAAAAGAGAAGTTACTATTAGAACTATTTCCGGCTGTAGCTGGAGGTTTCTTAAAAGGATTAAGAGAAAATGAATTTCTTGCTTCTAACAAAAAGGATGAATCAAACAATGACATTAAAACTGATTTAAGTAATAATAGCAATATACTAAATAATGAAATTACCGGAAATATAATTTCCAGTCCCATGCCTGGTAATATATTTAAAATTTTGGTAAAAGAGGGAGATATTGTTACTAAAAATTCTGTTGTAATTATACTTGAAGCAATGAAAATGGAGAATGAAATCTACTCTCCATACTCTGGTAAAGTAAACCGAATTTTTGTAAAGCCCAATGACAGAGTAATGGAAGACGATTTAATGATTGAGATAGTTTAATCACTACAACTTTTTTTAAAGCGTATTATTGAAATCCTGAACAACGGAATCGGGTCTTGAAACGTAGTATTGCTCAATCTGTCGCATACTATCTAATTCATTCAAAACCTGATTTCGTACCAGGATAAAACTATCTCTTAAATCTGGTTTAACAGGGAGTGAAGGTGGCGCCTCCATTGTTAAAGGATTTATAGGCTGATTATTTTTATGTACTCTAAAATCGAGATGAGGGCCGGTCGACAAACCTGTCGATCCTACATAGCCTATCACTTCACCCTGTTTCACTCTGCTACCCTTTTGAATTCCGTTTGCAAATTTACTAAGATGCATATAAGTAGTAGTATAAACTGCATTATGCTTAACCTTTAGGTAGTTTCCTGCTCCATTTCTTTGAAATGCTCTTTCTACCACTACTCCGTCTCCAATAGATTTAACAGGTGTGCCAGTTGGAGCTGCATAGTCCACTCCATGATGTGCTCTATATCGTTTCAATATCGGATGGAGGCGCGCATTTGTAAACTTAGAAGTTATGCGATAATAATCTAATGGTGATTTAAGAAAAGCTTTTCGTAAACTATTGCCTTCTTCATCAAAAAACTCTCTAACTGAATCCTGTTCAAAAGGAATAGCTCTATACTTCTTTCCTTGATGGTTAAAAACTGCGGCCTCAATTGAAGCGATGTCTACATAAGTAGTATCATCAATATATGCAACATCGTACATCATTCTGAATGAATCTCCTTCTTTTATATCAAAGAAATCAATTTGCCATGCATAAATATCAGACAATTTTAGCGCAAGCAATACAGGTGCTCCGGCGTCTACCAAAGAGTTCCACAAAGATGAAGTTATAGTACCCTCAACATATTCACGCTTTAATGTAACGGGCTTAGAAGATTCATAAACTGCAGGCACCTCATCAGATAAATCTACAACAACAAAGTCTGTTCTGTTTTTTTCAAAAACCAAATACTTAATTTCACTCAAAGTGTCTTGTGAAGTAATAGTGGCATATGTGCCCCCAATCTGCATTTTTGAAGGATGATAAAAAGGTGATAATGTTTGAGTTATTTGCTCAACATAATTGGCTGCAAAGCCCAATCCGTTTAGAATTGAAGATAGTAAATCACCCCTCTCAATTGTGTAATGGTTAATATCGAGTGAATCTACACATATTCCATATTTAAATACCGATGAAGACTCTTCAACTTCTACACTCTTATCACTATTATTATCATTTATTCCACATGATAATACAAAAAACAACAGAAATAGGCTTGCGCCTATTCCTGTTAATATATGTAGTCTATTTCTATGCATTACTAAATTCTTAATCTTCGATTATTTTATTTATAAACTCGAAGAACACCATTTAAAATTTCAAATTTAGGTTTTATAGTGCAATAAACAAAATCCTGACTAGATCAAATTTATTATTATTTAACTGTAAATTTATATATACATCTACTTATGTAAGTATCTCCTGGTGATAAAAAAGCAGAAGGCCATTGTTGTTTATTGGGTGTATCAGGGTACTTCTGAGTCTCGAGGCAAATAGCATTTCTCTTGTTATAAACAGCACCATATTTGCCAATATCGGTCCCTGCAAGGAAGTTGCCTGTGTAAACCTGTACTCCTGGTTCATTTGTGTAAACTTCAAGTTGAATACCTGTAGAGGGAGAATATACACTTGCCGCTAAATTAGATATATCTCCGCTAGTATTTAATACCCAGTTATGGTCGTACCCATCACCAAACTTCAACTGCTCGTAATCATAGTTATTTATCCTTTCACCAATCGGTGTGTCAGTTCTAAAATCCATTGGCGTTCCCTCTACCTGTAATATCTCTCCGGTTGTCATAAAGGTATCATCTACTGGAGTAAAAGAATCGGCATTGATCATTAAAATATCATTTAGCACGCTATTGTTCGCATCACCCGTTAAGTTAAAATATGAGTGATTGGTTAGATTAACCACAGTCTTCTTATCGGTTACAGCTTCATACTGAATGTCTATTGCATTATTATCAGTTAGTGTCATGGTAACTTTAACATCTAAATTACCCGGGAAACCTGCTTCACCATCCTTCGACAAGTAAGTAAGAATTAAACTTTTATCATTGGGCTGAAATGCACTAAATATTTTTTTATCAAAACCTTCTGGTCCTCCATGCAATGTATGTCCAAAATTGTTCTGTGGAAGCTGATAGTCAACTCCATCTATATTTATTTTGCCATTTGCAATTCTATTGCCATATCTACCAATTGTTGCGCCAAAATTATTATCTGTAGCTATGTAATCAGATATATTATCAAATCCTAAAACTACATCTTTAAAGTTACCATCTCTGTCAGGAACCATCACTGATACTATTCTACCTCCATAATTTGTAATGGCAACCTCCACTCCATTATCATTTTTCAGAACAAAAAGGTTTGTTGAATCTCCATTTATAACACTCTGGAAATCACTCATCACCAAACCCGACTTTAATGTTTCAATCTCCTTACTCTCTTTCTCTTTATTTGTACAAGCAGCAATTGCAATAATGAAAGAAATAACCAGAATATGTCTAAGTTTTATTTTCATTTTTTTTGATTTTATATAATTCGTTTTTCTCTTCAATTTAATAATTAGATAAATTTTAACAACACTAGGCAAAAGTAATAAATAAATCTATTTTTAATAGTGTATTATCAATTAAACAGGGGCTTATCTGCAATTAAAGAAGGACTTCCACCATCGATATATGGCCAGTCATTATTCCATTTAACTCTATCCATCATCAATACTCTACCTTTTGGATTATCTACAGATACAGCATGATAAAAGATCCATTCTTGTCCACTATCATCTTTAACTATTTCCGAATTATGTCCTGTTCCAACAAATTTCTCATTACCCCCAATAATCTCTTCGTGATAATTGTCCATCATAGATTGTCCATGTTTATCATGATATGGACCAAACAGATTCTTAGATCTGCCAACTACTGTTTTATAAGTACTATTTAAACCCTCACAACATGAACCGGTAGAAGCAAACATATAATAATAGCCATTCTTTTTATAAATATATACTCCTTCATAAGCAGTTCCTGCAACTTGTTTTTTCTCAGAACCAGGTTTCACCGACAAACCATCTTCAGAAAGCTCAATATAGTATATACCCCTGAAACTACCCCAGAAAAGGTACTTTCGGCCATTCTCCTCGATATAAAATTGGTCTATAGAGTTTTGAACATTAATCTCATTACTTCTAAAAAGTTTACCATGATCTATAAATGGTCCTTCAGGATTGTCTGCTGTAGCCACTCCAATTCCACATGTCCACTCACCTCCCCATACCGACATTGAATAGTACAACACATACTTATCATTAATAAAATTTATATCCGGAGCCCAAAGTCCGCCCTTAGGTTCAAAAGCAGGTCTTGTTTCATTTGTAAAAGCAGTTCCAACAAACTCCCAGTCAGCTAAGTTTTCCGACCTGTATATAGGTGTATTCTTAATATCTTCGGTAGCATATAAATAATAACTTCCGTTATCCGCTCTGATAATAGTAGGATCAGGAAGACTTTTTTCTATGATGGGGTTTCTATATTTATTAAGTTGTTGAGTGTTATCTACTATACTTACGTCCACAACATCCATCACTTTTGCTTTACAACCTGTGAATAGTAGATACAATAAAATAACTTTAATAATTGTTCTATTCATTAATATTTTCAATTCTTTTATGTACAATTTTCTTTTTGATTATAAATATTCCACCATTTTTCAAAAAACTCTTCTGTTTATGGTAATACTAATTAGAACTAGCTCTCTATCTTTTAAAATAAAATAGAGAGCTAGAATTCCAACCTGTTATGTAATCTTTATTTGTTTTCTTTTCACTTGTCCTATCAAAAGCAATAAAAGACTGAAAAGGTAATAAAAATACTAATCATTCAAAATATTGCAAATCTCTTGGTTAATTTTCTTAACTCGCTCTTCATCAACTTTTACAAGTTTACGATCATAAGTAAGCAAACCATTAACCTCCACTTCCACGTCGGTAGTTTGTGTATACACTGCTGCTGAAAAACCTTGACGGATTAATTGTTTAAGTTCTTCGCCATACTTAATATACTCATCTGTAACCTCTTTAGAGCTATTAAACTGTACATAGCCCCAGTTACGGTCTGGTTCCCATAGGTGCTCTTTGTTGGCCCATCCAATACCACCATATTCACCCAAAACAGTAGCTCGTTGTGCATCATAAAGATACATTCTGGGATTAGGATAATTATGCAGGTCCAGCATATCTCCATGTGTATAATGATTACCTCCACTTGCAGGGTTTACTAATCTTGTTGGATCATAAGCTTTTGTCCACTCTGTTATCTCAGCAGTTTTAAACTGACCCCATGCCTCATTAAATGGCACCCAAACACCAACAGAAGGATATGAATATAGATAATCAATAAGTTCTTTCCATTCCTGACGGAAATTAGCCTCTGACTCGGCCGACCTAACTCTTTCGTTCCCTGTAAAATAGTTGTGCATCTGCCACTCAGGACCTCTATCTCCATTTGGCATATCTTGCCAAACAATAATTCCATGTCTGTCGCAATGTGTATACCAACGAGCAGGCTCAACTTTTACGTGCTTGCGAATCATATTGAATCCCAGATCTTTTGTCTTAATAATATCATACTCCAATGCTTCATCAGTCGCAGCTGTATACAATCCATCAGGCCACCATCCTTGATCAAGTGGTCCGAAATGAAAAAGATCTTTATTATTAAGCTGTAGTCGCACAATTCCTTTGTCGTCACGTTTCATAGAGTATTTTCTCATAGCAGCGTAACTGTCAACTTTATCCAGTTGTTTATTACCTTCCCAAACAATAACCTCAAGGTCATATAGATGTGGATTGTCTGGAGACCACAATTTAACATCCTGTGGCATTGCTATCTCAACTGGCTGATTATTTATAGATTGACCTTTTGCTACAACACTATTTCCATCCTTAACCTTCACTTCTACTCTTTTTGACGATGAAGTTATGTTTGTTACAGCATCAATTAAAAGAATATTTTTATCCACATCAGGAGTTATTTTAAGATCCTTAATATATGTTTCAGAAACAGGTTCAAGCCAAACAGTTTGCCAAATTCCTGTTACAGGAGTATACCATATTCCGTGCGGATCTTTTACCTGCTTTCCACGAGGTTGATATCCTTCATCAGTTGGATCCCAAACTTTAACTTTAACAACGTTTGTACCAGATGTTAAAGCAGCTGTAATATCAAATGAAAATGGTGTATAACCTCCTTGATGTCTTCCTACTTTCACATCATTTACCCATACATCTGCCCTCCAGTCAACTGCACCAAAATGAAGAAGTACCTTATTGTTTTTCCATTTTGAAGGTATGCTAAATTCACGCTGATACCACAGTTCATTATCTTTTCCTACTCGTTTTTGAACACCCGATAGGCTTGACTCAACTGCAAAAGGAACCAATATCTCACCATCAAAACTATTAGGTTTTTGTCCAACTGGAAGAATTGCATAATTCCACAAACCATTTAAGTTTTGCCACTCACCTCTTTCCATAATTGGTCTGGGGTACTCCGATAAAACATTATTTACATCTATCTCAGATGCCCATTTAGTTTTAAGTTTATTCCCCGCTGGCTGCCACTGGGCAGAAAGGCTACACGTTATCAATAACGTAAAGAAAAAAGTAAAAATTGTTCTCATAAAAAAAATTTTAGGGTTCTTATAACTAATTCTATAGTTTACGAAAATAGTGCTTAATCGGTCCCTGTTTTATTAAA
>CAYZHS010000038.1:0-12366 GCA_964478295.1 uncultured Proteiniphilum sp.
GATGGATATGTCAGGCTTTAAAACACCAGTTCCTGGTACTTCACAAAAATAAAATATTATGAGACTCGACAGAAGAAATTTTCTAAAAACATCAATTGCAGGTTCAGCTGCCTTCGTAATAGCTGGATGCAACTCAGTTGCCTCAGCAGAAACAAAAGAGGAAAAATCTTCAGGAAATGTGAAATTAAATATATCATTTCAGGAAGGTACAGCTCCCGGATCAAATCTAATGGAGAAGTTTGACTTCATGGAGGAGCATGGAGTAGTCGGTTTTGAACCTCATGGCAAACCTCTTTTGGAAAGAAAAGATGAGTTTGTTGAAGCTTTGAAAGGAAGAAATATAAAGGTGAGTGCAGTTTGTGCCGGCTTTGATGGTTTTATACTTTCTACTGACCCCGAGATCCGTAAGCAATGTCGTGACAGTATGGCTAAACTAATTATTGCCGCTGGTGAAATCGGTTCAACTGGTGTTATAATAGTACCTGCTTTTAATAGCCAGGTTCCGGTAATGCCACATACTCAGGAAACACGAGATTTTCTTTGTGAGCAGTTTGATGAAATGGGAACTTTAGCTCAGAATCACGGCACTACAGTTATTTTAGAACCACTGAATAGGAGGGAGGCATTTTATCTTCGTCAGGTTGCCGATGCAGCTTCAATTTGTCGAGATATTAATAATCCTGGAGTTACATGTTTAGGTGATTTTTGGCACATGACATGGGAAGAAACCTCAGATTACGCAGCTTTCATGTCAGCAGGTAAATATTTACAACATGTGCATATGGCTAGTAGAAAACGACGTAGTATGCCCGGTGAAGATGGCGATGCCGACAATTATGTTGATGGCTTCAGAGCACTTAAGAAGCTAGGATATGATAAATATGTAAGTTTTGAGTGTGGTTGTCAGGGAGATCGCAATTTAGTGGTTCCAGCTGCACTAGAACTGCTACGTCAGCAGTGGGAAGAAGCTTAAACAGACTTAGATTCTTATAAATACAGATAGATTTGAATGGGTAAGATGACTATTTTAAGTTACTCTTACCCATTTTCTATATCTTTATACTAAATAATGTTTTTTGATTTATTTATGGAAAGATTTCTTAACTTCTTAGCCTCATACAAAGGTTCTATAATATTAATGTTGTTATACTCCATTGGACTAGCATCTGCAACTTTTGTAGAGAACAAAATAGGCACAGAAGCAGCAAAAATGCTTATTTACTACTCACCATTGTTTATATTTCTACAATTACTATTAGTTATCAACTTCATATTGATTCTAATTAATAGCAACTATTTAAAAAAAAAGAATTGGACTTTAATTGTTTTACATTTATCACTTATAGTAATTTTAGGAGGAGCATTAACTACTTTTTTATTCGGCAAAGAGGGCCAAGTTCATATTCGTGAAGGTGAAAGAACAAATAAAATGGTAATGCACACATCTAAAGGTGTTAAAACCGAGATACTACCTTTTGAACTAGAATTAGCTGATTTTAGATTGAATAAATATCCGGGATCTCAAAGCCCTTCATCATACGAAAGTGATCTTATAGTTTATTTAGATAGTGATGTTAAAAAAGCTACTGTATTTATGAACAATGTACTTGATGTAAAAGGATACCGGTTTTTTCAGGCATCATATGATCAAGATGAACTAGGTACTGTGCTGTCGGTCAATAAAGATGTAGCTGGACGTTTAGTCACTTATACTGGCTACACCATGTTGTTAATAGGTTTTCTTCTGATGTTTTTTATGCCCAATTCCAGATTCCGTAAGCTTGGTAAAGAATTAAAAAACATTCGGGACTCTGCTAAAACAATTATTCCAATTTTTATTTTAATCATTTTACCTTTCAGTAGCTATAGCCAAAATATTTCCAGCATTGATACAATAGAACAAAATAAAGTACCACTTTATCATGCTGAGAAATTTGGAGCTTTACCAGTGCAGTTCAGAGGAAGAATTATGCCAATGAATACACTCTCTTCGGATGTTTTACGCAAGTTACATAAAGAGTCAACTATATACAATCTAACATCAGATCAGTTTTTACTGAGTGTTCTTATAATGCCTCAGGTTTGGGCGCAGACTCCTTTTATTGCCACTAACGGTGAATATGTTTCGTATAATCAACTCTTTGATGATCAAGGGAGATATCGTTTATTACCACAGCTTCAGGAGATATACCATAAGGCTAATAACGAGCGGACTGAGTCTGATAAAAATCTAATCAAGTTAGATGAGCAGATTAATATATTTTATATGCTTATATCTCACTCAATGCCGGGAGTGTTTCCTAACCCAGATGATAAAAGCCATTCTTGGCAATCACCTGATAAAGATGTATCTCAGTTGTTTGACAACTATCTATATGAGATAAAGTATGCACTAGAAAGTGATAATTGGATAAAGGCAGAAGATGCATTGCTTGCAATAAGTAACTATCAATCTGAAAATGATAAAGACTTTCTAATAAATATAAATAAGTTAGAAGCAGAATTAAGATATAACAGATTGAATATTTTTAATAAAAGTAAACTTGGTTATTTTATTTCGGGAGCACTGGTTTTATTGTTCTCATTTATTCAAACATTGCGTAAAAGACAGTGGATTAAATATATACTCCGTATTCTAATTGCGGCAATTCTATGTTTTTTTGTTTATCACATGTATGGTATGGGGTTACGATGGTATATATCAGGTTATGCACCTTGGAGTAACTCTTATGAAACTATGGTTTATGTTTCATGGGCAACAGTTTTAGCGGGATTAGTTTTTGGAAGGAAAAATACTATTATACTTGCACTTGCCACATTATTTGGGGGAGTGATACTTTTTGTATCAAGTTTAAACTGGATGGATCCTCAAATAAATACATTGGTTCCAGTACTTAAGTCACCCTGGCTTATGTTTCACGTTGCAGTTATTGTAGCAGCATATGGTTTTTTTGGAATAAGCTTTTTAATTGGTATTACCAACCTTTGTATAATTACCTTAGCTAAAAACATTATAGAAGTTTCGTCCCGAATAAGGGAGCTTACAATAGTAAATAACATGTCTTTGTTGATTGGACTTGCACTTATGACTATAGGAACGTTTTTAGGAGCAGTTTGGGCTAATGAGTCGTGGGGAAGATATTGGGGCTGGGATCCAAAAGAGACATGGGCCCTAATAACTGTTGTCGTTTACTCAATAGTTACTCATATTCATCTTGTTAAGAAATGGAATAGTAGCTGGCTGTTCAATCTGCTTTCAGTATTTGCATTTTCTTCAGTGTTGATGACATATTTAGGAGTAAACTATTTTTTTAGCGGAATGCATTCATATGGTCAATTAGAAAGCGCTTCTACAGTACTCATATATATATCAATTGCATTTATTTTGCTTGCCATATTGGGTTTAATGTCATATATGAAAAAAAGAAAGAGTAATTATATCAATAAAGATTAATATTTAAAATAATATTTATGATACAGTGGGGGTTTATTGGATGTGGTTCAGTAACAGAAAAGAAAAGTGGTCCAGCTTTTAGTAAAGTTGAAGGTTCAGAAGTGGTTGCTGTAATGAGACGTGATGCTGATAAAGCAAAAGATTATGCATCACGTCATGGAATAAAAAAATGGTACGATGATGCTAATGATTTAATAAATGATTCGGATGTAAATGCTATTTATGTAGCTACACCACCAGAGTCGCACTCCAGATATGCCATTGCAGCAATGAAAGCAGGTAAGCCGGTTTATATCGAGAAGCCAATGGCTGCATCGTTTAATGAGTGCATTGAAATCAATGAAGTTTCTAAAGAAACTGGAGTTCCTTGCTTTGTAGCATATTATCGCCGCACTTTACCATACTTCTTAAAAGTTAAGCAACTTATAGATGAATGTTGTTTAGGTGAGATTTCAACTATACAGATTAGTTTTGCAATACCTCCATACGCAACAGATTATAATAGGGAAAAATTGCCTTGGAGGGTAAAAAAGGAGATTGCGGGAGCAGGATATTTTTACGATTTAGCTTCTCATCAATTAGACCTGTTAGATTTTATATTTGGTGAAATTAAAGATGTGAAAGGTTTTTCTAATAATATCGGAGGATTATATGATGTTGAAGATACAGTTACAGCTTCATTTAGCTTTAAGAAAGGAGTTTTAGGAAGTGGAAGCTGGAGTTTTGTAGCACCTGAAAAGACTCGTACAGATAAGATTAAAATTGTTGGAACAAAAGGAAAACTAGAATTCTCTACTTTCGATTTTTCTCCAATAGTTTTAGAGACCACAAATGGTAAACAAGAGTTCATATTAGAAAATCCAGACAATATTCAGTTTTATCTGATTCAGAGTATTGTAAACTACCTCAATGGTAAGGGCGATATTCCAGTTAGTACAGGCAATTCAGCTATTCGTACAAATTTTATTATGGATAAGATACTAGGTTATCTATAAATAGTATAAATAGGTTCCAAAACTCTGGGACCTATAATTAATACAGCACTTTTACAATTAGATAAAACTAGATGTTTCAATTAAAATCTACCTTTAAAAATAGTAGGGTTAATAGTTAAGCTCATATACGCCCAGTCCTGCCATGAGTCAGGACTACCTGGTCTACCTTTAGCAATTGGCATCGCATCGGTTGCCAACATAAATGAGTAACCACCTTCAAGCACTATATATTTACGTATAGGGTAGGTTATTTTTAAATCTACTTCAGACCCTAAATTCTTTTTTTCTACATCAGATACAACTATCGTTTTATCAGAATTAAAATGATGATAACTTAAATCCAATTCAAGTTTCTTGGTTGCGTTTAATTTAAGGCCTAAGTACTTATGAAAAACTCCATAATAATCATTACCTCTGAAGTAATCCATTGCACCCATAAAGGTATGGTTAGATCTGTAGAGTAAATCCATGAAAGATTTTTTGTTAGACTCCGCATCCTGTCCCGGATGAAACTCGGTACCTCCGTATACCGAAAATCCGGATGCAATCTTATAACCTCCACGTAGAGCCAGCATGTAGGCATTTACTTCTTGGTTATTAGCATTTTTACCTATCTGATAATAGACTGTTCCCATTATGTTCCATAAATCATTTTTAAATCCGATATTAGAACCCATAGTTTGCATATATTCCTTTTTAGAAATAAGCGGTTCAGCATTAGGATTGCCCGTCTCAAAGCCCAGATTTATAAAAAGTGCAGATGCACTAAAACCTTTTTTGTTGTGATATTGATACCAAATAGTTTGCATATTTTGGTAAGGCTGTCCAACAGGAAAATAGTATGTTCCTGAATTTGTAACTTCTCTCGATTGGTTGTAAGCCAGTATAAAGTGCAGAGTGTTTAACTCATTTTCATAACCAAGCTTAAGAGCATCATGCCATATTCCAGTAGGTGTCCAATTTGAAACTGATAAAATTCTCCCATCATCGTAATTAAGTGACTGTCGTCCAATCTTTGCAAAAAACTCATTGTGTTTAATCTGTGCCCATGCTTCATTCAATGTAAATCTTTGACCTTCATTATCATTTTGAGTTTTTTGTCCCCATAGAGAAATGTCTTGAGCTGCCATACGTGCTGACAGAAATCCATTATCAAAATTGATTCCTATTCTTGCACGATTAGAGATAAAAGCCGAAGGTTTATCTGATTCCAGACGTGGTTGATTATAACCATTACGATATTCAAATCGTGGTCTTAGATTCATATCTATTGATAATTCACCACCTGCTTCTTCATATTGAGCTCTCAATTGACCAGGTGTAAGCACTGTTGACAGAATAATGGCGACTAAAAATTTTTTCATAGAATATGTTTTATGGATATTTAAAGATTTAAAACAAAGATATATTTTTTCCGATTAAAAACTATAAATTATTATGCTTTCGTTTGGCATGGTTCCAAATCTGCCACGAATTAACTAAATTTTGCCATAAAACATATGCTCCCGGACCGAGCGTTGCAAGAGGATTTAGATAAGTTTGTGTAAGCCAGATAGCAAGAACAGTGTTTTTTTGTCCTAAGCCTTGACCCCCGGCAACAGTTCTTCCATATTTCTTTCCAATTTTTCTTCCAAAATAAAATTGTGCAATACACAAAACAAGCGAAGTGGCAGAAATTATTGCTTCAAGAGTATAATTTCCATCATCCTGAAGTCGTATATATTGTGTAATATTTCCAATTACAATTGTTAATGCCGCTGCCCAAATATAGAACGAGACAATCTGAGCAGATTGAACTCTTTTATGAATTTTAGGAGCAGTTTTTTGTACTATTAATGCAAAAATAAATGGAAGAACTAATATTGGTATAACGCTTATAAAGATATGCCAGAAAGAAGACGCTAAGCTAATGCTACTGTTTGATTTGTCGATAAAAGATAAAAATACCGGACCAATTAATGCTACAGAAAGATTACTTATTATTGAATAGCCTGCTGTTACAGAAATGCTACCTCCAAGAAGCCCTGCAACTACAGGTGCAGAGGTGGCAGTTGAAGTTAAAACGCAAATCATAGCTGCTTGAGCTAAAATTTCATTTATTGGTCGTAAAACAAGATAAATAACAACACTTCCCAAATATTGAATTGCCAGAAGAATATAATGAAATTTAGTTAGTTTTATATCGTTTAAACTTACTCTACAATAAGATATAAATAACATTAATGCTATTAAGAAAGGAAGTGTTGCTGAAAGAATCGAGAGTTGCTTATGGAATGCTATCCCCAGAACCATTGCTAGAGGGAGCAAATATTTTTCAAGAAACTTTTGCATAGTTAAATATAATAACTTTGTGCTCTATATAAAGTTACAGGTCTTTGTTCATTATACTTCCATCTACCTCTTTATTCAATTTCTGGTGAAGATTTATTGTTAAAGAATTTATTGTATAAAATCGGTGACTAACTTAAGTATCTCTGCCCTTGCTTTTTCGTAGTTGTCATTAAAAATAATTGCATCAAATTGTGGTGCAAAACTTATTTCATACTCTGCTTTTGAAAGACGATCTTCAATTACTTCAGGAGAATCAGTTCCTCTTTTTTCTAATCTTTCACGTAAAACTTTTAGTGATGGTGGCATTATAAAAATACTCAAAGCTCTATTTCCATAAATCTTCTTTATATTTAATCCGCCAATACAATCAACATCAAAAATAACATTACTCCCTTCAGCAATAATTCGGTCTACCTCTGATTTTAATGTACCATAAAACCTGTCAGGGTAAACTTCTTCATATTCTAAAAACTCATCATTATTTATTTGAGCACGAAACTGATCAGGTGTAAGGAAATAGTATTCAACCCCATTCTTTTCTTCTCCCCGTGGCTCTCTACTTGTAGCAGAAATAGAAAACCTAATATTCAAATTATGTGATAACAGATACCTTACGAGTGTTGATTTGCCAGCACCTGATGGAGCTGAAATAATGATTAACTTAGCCATCTTTATTTTATTCTTCTGATTTATATATTATTCTTTAAAGAATATTTAAAACTTGTTCTTTAATTTGTTCAAGTTCATCTTTCATTTGAACTACTATCCTTTGCATATCAGACTGATTAGATTTAGATCCTAGAGTGTTAATCTCACGTCCAATCTCCTGTGTAATGAATCCAAGCTTCTTACCTTGTGATTTGTTTTCCTTAAGAATCTCTTCAAAATAATTTAGATGATGGGCAAGGCGTGTTTTTTCCTCATTAATGTCAAGCTTTTCCAGATAGTAAATAATTTCTTGTTCAAACCTATTCTTGTCGTATTCGATACCTTCAAGATGACTTAACTCTTCTAATATTCGGCTTTTTATTTTTTCTATACGTTCCTCTTCAAAAGGAGTAATATCAGATAAGAGACTCCTGATATTTTTAATTTTTTCGTTAAGCACATTTTCCAGCATCTTACCCTCCTGTTTGCGAAACAAGATAAGGTTATCTACAGCTTTATTTATTGCTTCCAATATAACACTCCATTCATTTTCGTCCAGCTCTTCAGTTTCCTGTTTCATTACATCAGGAAGTCTCAATAGAACAGTAAACCAATCCTCAGGTACTGGAATGCCCATTGCTTTAGCCGACTGTTCAATGTCATTTCGATATTGATTGAGTACATTGTAGTCTATTCTTGAAGAAACATCTTTAGCAAACAGCTCCACATTTATGGTTAGGTCAACTTTACCTCTCTCAAGAAGGTGGGAAAGAGAGTTGCGAAGCTCAATTTCTTTTACACGATACACCGCAGGAATACGTGTGTAAAGATCAAATTGCTTACTATTTAGAGATCTTATCTCTATGGTCACTTTCTTATTTGGGAGTTCAGCCACAGCTTTACCATAACCCGTCATTGAATGCGTCATCTTGCTCTTCCTTTTTTACACAAAGATAGAGATTTTGATCGGTTTTTCTAAGGTGTAGTGGTTTAAAGTTATTTGTATATGCAATAAAACAGTTCTTATAGTAAAAGTATTCTTATATAATCAGGCATTTTCCTTATGTAAATTTTTCATCTCTTCCTGTTTACGTTTTCTCTCTTCTTTATCACGGTTATCTGCTAATTTAAGTAGTTTGCGCGCTTCTACTAGATTTGAAATAAGTAAAAATATACAAGCAGCAGTAGCAAGATATCCTATTGATCCAGGTATAAAAACTTCAAATATTATAATTAACGATATAAGCATACGAACCTCGGTAGGACCAAAAATACCCGAATCTATTGAGTATTGCCCCCCAATTTTGTATCGCAACTGTGCCGTAATCATTTCCCAGCCATATAACACAACAAAGAAAAAACCAGCATACTTCCAAATTCCAGGTGCATAAATAGTAAACCCAGTGCCTATTAGCAGCGTACCAATCCAGTCAACTGTAACATCAAGAGAGAATCCATACCATTTACGTGGTTTATTACGATAATATGCCAACCGTCCATCTAATGAGTCTCCAACCCAGTTTATGGCAAATCCAAGGAGAGATATAAGCAACCAATATCTGTTTATATATGCACCAAGAACAAAACTTACCGCAACCATAATATTACCAAATAGTCCTATTGCAGTAAGACCGTCAGAGCTAATCCACGAAGGCACTTTTTGTACTAGATAAGCTATTGTTTTTTGCTCCCATCCACGTAATATATTAGTCCTTTCCCTCCCGGTTGATATAAGTCTGAGTGACTTAGCCATTTTTAATCTATTGATATTCATATAGCTGCTCGTTTATACTTATTAATAATTAATAATTATCTCTATATGCAAATGTAACCAATAAAATCAGATGTTTCGAATTTGTTAAGGAAAAAACTTTTTTTTGCTCATTTTACTCTCTGTATCAAATCATTTTTTTATGTAATTTTGCAACATGAAGAAGTTTTTAAGTACGTCGCAAATTGAAATATATAAGCCGGAGTTTTCACAGTTGGAGATTCCCCTGGCAGGCGTTGTAGCTGCAGGTCCATTTACAAATGTAGATGATTTTGTAAGCGAACGTATCGATTTGAATAGGCTGCTAATCAAACATCCGGAAGCAACCTTCTATGCCAAGGTTAAAGGTAATTCAATGAACGAAGACTTCAATGAAGGCGACCTGCTAGTAGTAGATAAAGCAGAAGAATGGTCTCATGGCAGAATAGCTCTCTGCTATCTTGATGGTGAGTTCACAGTTAAGCGTATTGAGATAGAAAAGGGCCTATGCAGGCTAATGCCTTCCAATCCTAAATTTGAACCTATCACCATCACTTCTGAAAACACTTTGGTAGTTTGGGGTATTATACTCTACTCTATAAGAAAACATATTTGATTTATATACCCAATGGTAGCTCTAGTAGACTGCAATAATTTTTATGCATCCTGCGAGAGGGTGTTCAATCCCTCATTAAATGGTCGTCCTGTTGTTGTACTTTCCAACAATGATGGGTGTGTAATAGCACGTAGTGCCGAAGCTAAGGAAGCAGGCATTGATATGGGGGTTCCTGCATTTAAGGCTGCTGATTTGTTCAAAAAACACAATGTTGCAGTCTATTCGGCCAACTTTGCTCTTTATGGAGATATGAGTCGTAGGGTGATGAGCATATTATCAGATTTTACTCCCAATCAAGAAATTTACTCTATAGACGAATGTTTTCTTCACCTGTCAGGTATTCAGGAGGATATGAATGAGTATGGACTTAAAATCAGAAATCGTGTATGGCAATGGACTTCTATACCTGTAGGTGTAGGTGTTGCTCCCACTAAAGCTTTAGCTAAAATAGCCAATCGAATTGCAAAGAAGTACCCGACTAAAACTAATGGTTGCTATGTTATAGATAGTGAGGAGAAGCGGTTAAAAGCTTTAGGATGGCTTCCTGTTGATGACTTATGGGGTGTAGGTCGCAGTAGTGCAAGAAAGCTTCATGCCGAAGGAGTTAGCAAGGCAATAGATTTCGTACAGATGCCAGAGTCTTGGGTGCGAAAGCATATGACTATTACAGGGGTAAATCTGCAACGCGAACTAATGGGGATGAATTCCATAGATCTTATTGATGACAGTGAGAAGTCAAAAAGTTTTTCTGTAACCCGAACTTTCGAAAAAGAGTATGATACATTAAATGAAGTAAAAGAGAGGGTGGTGACATTTGCATCACTCGCTGCAGCTAAAGTTCGTGAGCAGGACTCATTTTGTCGCCGCCTACAGGTTTTTCTTCAGACCAACTTCTACAAGGATTTTGAGGAACCCATTGCCAGAAGTGTAGAAATCAGACTGCCTTTTCCCACATCATCAACGCTCGAAATTGTAAAGTTTGTAGTGGCAGGGCTAAAACAGATATATGAGCCTAACCGGAGATATAAGAGAGCAGGAGTTACTCTTTATGATTTTATTGATAGCCAAAACAGGCAGCCCTCTCTTTTTCCTGATATGAATTCAGATCCCCGTCACATAAGACTTATGGATGCTATAGATAGTATTAATAGACAAACAAAAGGTGGAATAAGATTAGCTTCAAGAGATTCTCGTACTTTTAAAATGCATCGCAATCATCTTTCAAAAGAATATACTACCAATATAAATGATATTCTGGAGGTTAAATGTGATTTATAAATATTATATTTGTAGGCGTGAACCGAAAGATAATCCATATCGACATGGATGCCTTCTACGCCTCCATAGAGCAGCGCGATAATCCTGAGTATCGCGGCAAACCCGTTGCTGTGGGTTACGGTGAAAAACGAGGAGTAGTTGCAGCAGCCAGTTATGAGGCTCGCAAATATGGAGTCCACTCTGCAATGCCATCAGTTACAGCTCTTCGAAAATGTCCTCATCTGATTTTTACACCACCTCGATTTGATGTTTACCGAAGCGTATCAAATCAAATTATGCAGATATTCCATGAATATACATCAAAGGTTGAGCCCCTCTCGCTCGATGAAGCTTTTCTCGATGTAACAGTAAATAATAAAGGTGCGCGTTCAGCCACTCTCATAGCAAAAGAGATAAAGCAGAAAATATACAATCGCACACATCTTACATCGTCTGCTGGTGTGTCATACAATAAATTTCTTGCAAAAGTAGCTTCTGATTTTCAAAAGCCAAACGGACTATTCGTTATTGAACCCAATAAAGCTGAAGCTTTCGTAGAAAAACTACCTATAAACAGGTTCTTTGGGGTAGGTAAAGTAACAGCCAAACGAATGGATGAATTAGGGATTAAAACAGGATATGATTTAAAACAGTGGTCGGAGCTCGACTTAGCACGAGAGTTTGGAAAGGCAGGAATATCATACTATCATTTTGCAAGAGGTATAGACAACAGAGAGGTAGAGTCGGAGAGAGTTCGCAAGTCGCTGGGGGCTGAAGTTACATTTTTAGACGATCTCTATGAAATTGTAGATATACTTGGTGCACTCGATCAGATTGCACACGAAGTACAGCGAAGAGCAGAGAAGCGAAAGTTTATGGCTAAAACAGTAATTCTTAAGATTAAATATGCTGACTTCACTGTTATTACAAGAAGTAAAACAGTAAATAATTTTGTAAATAACTATGAGAAGCTATTTGAGATAGGGAAGGAGTTGCTGCTGCAAGTTGATGATATTGAGGAAAAGAGAATCAGGCTAATGGGGCTTACTCTTAAAAAATCAGATTCAGATATAAATCTAATGCTCTCAGAAGCAGTTCAGCTAAAACTCGATTTTGATGACTGATTTTATGTTGAAGTATTTATTTTAACGAATATAGTTCTCCGGTTTTTTTGCTTTTATATCGTTATAATATGCTTTTATTTTAATGATATCTTCTTTATAGTTTCCTGTAGGATAGAACATTTCTAACACCTTTGCCTCTTTTTTTCCATAATCAAGACCAATTAACAAGATTGGCACATTGGCATTCAAAG
>CAYZHS010000039.1:0-867 GCA_964478295.1 uncultured Proteiniphilum sp.
TGATTACTGTAATATTATGCACGCCGATGGTGCAGGAACAAAATCTTCTCTGGCTTATGTTTATTGGCGTGAAACTGGCGATTTGTCGGTTTGGAAAGGAATTGCACAGGATGCACTTATAATGAATGTTGATGATCTTTTATGTGTTGGTGCAACTGACAATATATTAGTTTCTTCAACTATTGGAAGAAATAAGAATTTAATACCTGGTGAAGTAATTTCGGCTATAATAAACAGTACAAACGAACTTTGTGAAGAATTGTCGGCATTGGGTGTCAATCTATATCCAACAGGTGGAGAAACAGCTGATGTGGGTGATATTGTAAGAACTATTATAGTGGATAGCACAGTTACATGCAGAATGAAAAGGTCTGATGTGATTGATAATGCAAATATTCAGGCAGGAGATGTTATTGTAGGACTATCTTCAACAGGCATAGCTAATTACGAGAACGGTTATAATGGAGGTATGGGTAGCAATGGACTCACATCTGCACGACACGATGTATTTGCAAATTATCTGGCAGAGAAATATCCTGAGAGTTATGATAGTTCGATTCCGAAAGAATTAGTTTACTCAGGTGGTATGAAATTGACTGATAAAATTGAGAGTCTGGGCATTGATGCAGGTAAACTTGTGTTATCTCCTACCCGCACTTATGCTCCTGTTATTTTAAACATAATAAAAAGTTTAAAAGGGCATATAAATGGTATGGTTCATTGTTCGGGAGGAGCACAAACTAAAATATTACATTTTCTTGGAGATGGACTAAAGGTTGTAAAAAACAACCTGTTCCCTACTCCACCCTTATTCGAAATGATTCAGAATCAATCAAATACAGATTGGGAAGAGATGTATAAGGTTTT
>CAYZHS010000039.1:877-12007 GCA_964478295.1 uncultured Proteiniphilum sp.
CACAGAATGGAGTTGTATTTGCCTGAGAAATATGCAAATGAGGTGATAGAAATATCGAAATCATTTAATGTGGATGCGCAAATTGTTGGCTATGTAGAAAAGTCTGAAGAGCGAGGTTTAGTCATTGAAAGTGAGCATGGCCGTTTTATCTACAAATAATTTTAATCGATTAAAATTTACAAATAATAGAAACAAATAAAAATTTACAAATAAACTCTTTATGTCAGACAATACATTATTAGATAAACTACAGCATCTCGTAACCCGTTTTCAGGAAGTGGGTACATTAATTACTGATCCTGAAGTAATTTCGGATATGGATAGGTATGTAAAGCTGAACAAAGAGTATAGCGAACTGCAAAAGATTGTTGATGTTCGCAACGAGTATAAATCGGCAATGGACTCTATTGCTGAAGCAAAATATATACTAGAGCATGAATCGGACTCCGACTTAAGGCAGCTTGCAAATGAGGAGCTTTCTGTAAATAGCAGTAAAATTCCTGAGCTGGAAGAAAAGATAAAGATATTGCTGATTCCGGCAGATCCTGAAGATGCTAAAAACGTAGTAATGGAAATTAGGGCTGGTACAGGTGGTGATGAGGCTTCTATATTTGCTGGAGATCTTTATAAAATGTATGTAAAATATTGCGAAAGTAAAGGTTGGAGAACAGAAATCAGCAGTCTTACTGAAGGCACTTCCGGTGGCTTTAAAGAGATAATCTTTACTGTTACAGGTGCAGATGTATATGGTACTCTTAAGTATGAATCGGGGGTTCATAGGGTACAAAGAGTGCCTCAAACAGAAACTCAGGGACGCGTACATACTTCTGCTGCAACAGTTGCAGTGCTTCCTGAAGCAGAAGAGTTTGATGTAGATATAAACCCTGCAGACATTGATTTTCATACTGCCCGCTCAAGTGGTGCCGGTGGTCAGAATGTAAACAAGGTTGAGACAAAAGTTCAGCTGACTCATAAACCTTCCGGTATAGTTGTTGTTTGCCAGCAGGCACGCTCTCAATTACAAAATAGAGAACTTGCTATGCAAATGCTTCGAACAAAATTATATGACTTGGAGTTAACAAAGAGACAGGGGGATATTGCATCACGAAGAAAGACTATGGTATCAACGGGAGACAGATCGGCTAAAATTCGCACTTACAACTACCCTCAGGGACGTATAACAGATCACCGAATCAACTACACTATTTACAACTTGTCGGGCTTTATGGATGGAGATATTCAGGCTGTTATAGACAATTTGATGGTGACTGAGAATGCCGAAAGAATGAAAGAAGCTGAGCTATAGAAAGTTTTCAGAAAACAGTTTTCAGAAAAAGAATGATTTATTAGAAAAAAATGAACAAAGAACAGCTATTTGAGCAAATTAAGAAGAAGGGGTCTTTTCTCTGTGTGGGTTTAGATACTGATATAAATAAGATTCCAAACCATCTTCTGGATTATGACGACCCGATATATGAATTTAATAAGGCCATTGTTGATGCAACATCACCATACTGTGTTGCATATAAACCTAATCTGGCATTCTACGAAAGTGAAGGTGTAAATGGTTGGAAATCGTTTGAGAAAACTGTTGCTTATATTAAACAGAGATACCCTGAGCAATTTATAATTGCAGACGCAAAGAGAGGTGATATTGGAAATACCAGCGAAATGTATGCCAGGTCGTTCTTTGATGCTTTAAAGTTAGATGCAGTTACTGTAGCCCCGTATATGGGAGAAGATAGTGTTAAGCCATTTCTTATCTATCCTAATAAGTGGGTTATACTACTGGCCTTAACAAGCAATAAAGGATCGAAAGATTTTCAGCTTATTAAAGATGAAAATGGAGAGAGATTGTTTGAAAAGGTGCTTCGCATATCTCAATCGTGGGCTACCGAAAATGAAATGATGTATGTTGTAGGTGCTACGCAGGGTGAACTTTTTAAAGATGTAAGAAAAATTGCTCCTGACCATTTTTTACTTGTACCAGGTGTTGGGGCTCAGGGTGGATCTCTCGAAGAGGTATGCAAATATGGAATGAATAGTAGCTGTGGATTGTTGGTAAACTCTTCAAGAGGTATTATTTATGCTGACAGTAGTGAAAACTATGCTCAAGTTGCTGGAGCTGAGGCTAAGAAACTACACTCAGAGATGAAAGAAATGCTCGCAAAATATCTTAAGTAAGAAATAGTTTTCCATTTTAAAAACTTTATAATTGCATATTGAGTTATAGGATATATATAATGTAAAATAAAATAATTATATAATGAATAAAAATATATCCGTAAATCAATTGAACGAGAAAATAATAAGATTAGTAGCACTGCAGGTTATTATAATTACTGTAGTAGTAATGGCTACAAATTTGGTGTTCTTAGCAGTATTGCTGGCAATTGACTTTTCACTTAGAGCATATACTAAAATCAGATCTCCTCTTGCATTTATTGCTAAAAAGGTTTCTGACTCATTAAAATTAACACCTAAACCCATTTTTGCTCCACCAAAGAGGTTTGCGGCATCGCTTGGTTTTATTTTTTCAGTTTTAATAGCAATATTCTTATACTTTAATTTTTCTGTAGCTGCATATATTACCGGAGCTATTTTACTATTTTGTGCAATAATGGAATCTGCATTTAATATCTGTTTTGGTTGTTATGTATATAACTGGCTTGTAGTACCTTTTAATAAAATGAGGAAGGTTTGATGTAACAAATCTAATTGAGTGTAAATAACGAAAATGAAACGTAAAATTATCAATGATCCTGTTTTTGGATTTATCAATATTCATAATGATTTTATATATAATCTAATACAACATCCATACCTACAGAGGCTAAATCGTATACGCCAACTTGGTCTGGCTGCTTTTGTTTATCCTGGTGCGCAACATACTAGATTTCACCACTCAATTGGAGCCATGTTTTTGATGAGTGAGGCTTTAAAAACACTTAAGGAAAAAGGGCACGAAATAACTCCCATTGAATTTGATGGTGCAATGGCAGCAATTTTAATGCATGACATTGGACATGGGCCATTTTCACATGTACTGGAGAATTCTCTTGTTACGAATATCGACCATGAAGATATTTCACTACTATTAATGCATCTGATGAATGATGAATTTGAAGGAAAATTACAAACTGCAATTGATATATTTACTGACAAACACCCTAAAAGATTTTTACACCAATTAGTTAGTAGTCAACTAGATGTCGACCGACTAGATTATCTCAGACGTGATAGTTTCTTTACCGGAGTAGTGGAAGGAAATATTGGTTCTGCCAGAATCATTAAAATGCTGGATATAAAAGATGATCGGCTTGTAGTTGAATCTAAAGGCATTAATTCAATAGAAAACTTTTTAATGTCGCGTAGAC
The DNA here is from genome assembly GCA_964478295.1 of uncultured Proteiniphilum sp. Classification (GTDB taxonomy): domain Bacteria; phylum Bacteroidota; class Bacteroidia; order Bacteroidales; family Dysgonomonadaceae; genus Proteiniphilum. Next base: position 4,255 of record CAYZHS010000039.1, read on the forward strand.
TAATGTATTGGCAGGTGTATCTGCATAAAACAGCAATGGGTGCAGAGAAAATGTTGGTAAACACTCTCACTCGTGCTAAAGAATTAACAAACAATGGGGTGAAGTTATTTGCATCTCCTGCCCTATCCTATTTTTTAACGACTAATACAACCCTTGAAGACTTTAAAAGGAAAGGGACTGCAATTCAACACTTTGTGAATCTTGATGATAATGATATCTGGTCGGCATTAAAAGTATGGACTTCACATGAAGACAGGGTTTTATCTACTCTTAGTGAAGGAATGGTTAACCGTAAACTTTTTAAAATTGAAATCACTGAAAAAAAAGTGTCTCAAGACATCATAGATAAAACACTTGAAAGATTTGCTCACAAATTTGATCTCGATATAGAAGAAGCATCTTATTTTATATCATCTGATATTATTACCACTGATATGTATTGTGAGAAAGATGATAGCATAGATATTTTATATAAAAATGGAACCATTAAAAACATATCAGATGCATCTGATATGCTTAACATAGATCTACTATCTAAAAAGGTTGTAAAGTACTATTTTGCCTACTTAAGAACTTAATTCTCGTCCTTAGCAGTTGGCACAAAAAACCATACAACAATAGCTCCAATTAATCCAAGAGAAAGAATCAATATTCTAAGTGGCATAATCTTTATTATTACAAAAGAAGAAATACAAACCATTGTCCACATAAAAAGAATTATACCTATCTTTCCTTTTCTTGTTACACCATTTCGCTTATTATAATTTTTGATTCTGGGTCCTAGTATTTTGTTGTTTAAAAGCCAATTATATAGCTTCTCTGAACTCTTAGCATACAAATAAGCCGACAATAGAGCAAATGGAGTTGTAGGTAGTCCCGGCAAAACAATTCCAAGAATAGCTAATGCAAGAGACAATGTTCCCCCAATTATATATAGTATGCGTGTAATACGACTCTTTTTTAATTGTAACTCTAACTCTCTTTTCTCAATAGAAACTGTGATTTCTCTTTTTTCATCCATTTATATAGTATGTTGAAATTAAGTAGTGCAAAGTTAATTAAATAATCATATCATTCAATTTTGGGCATTCATCAAATTCTACTATCTTTGCATAATTGTTAAGGTTATAAAAAACTGCTATTTAGCGTATGAATTATATACAAACAGATAAAAAAAAGATTCGCCTGCTTTTCGTTTGCCTTGGTAATATTTGCCGCTCACCAGCAGCAGAAGGTATTATGAAAAAGATTGTAGACAAAAATGATTTACAGGATATAATTGAAGTTGATTCTGCCGGAACTTCGGGTTGGCACGAGGGTGATTTGCCTGATGAGCGCATGAGAGCCCATGGTGAGAGAAGAGGATATGACTTTTCTAGTAGAGCAAGAAAGTTTACAAAAAATGATTTTGACCTGTTTGACTACATTATTGTTATGGATGACAGTAATTATAATAATGTAAAATCTTTAGCAAACAGCAATGAACAGGTTGAAAAGATAAGAATGATGACTGATTTCACTGTTCAGAATACTCATCACAACTATATTCCAGATCCTTACTATGGTGATGTTTCTGGATTTGAGTTAGTTCTTGATTTACTGGAAGATGCAAGTGAGGGTTTGTTACAAGCAATCAAGAAAAAATATTCGCTATAATACTATTTTCATAAAACAGATTATCTTCTTTTTTGATATGTTCTTTTATATGTAACGGTATTGTAGGACGAGACAAATTATATATAACAAAGACGATCGGAATGTTCCGACCGTCTTTGTTTTTGTGTTATGTTAGTGCGTAACCTTTGGTTCTAGAGTTCCAGCGGTTTTAATCATTCCTTCAACCTGACTTGATGATGGAAGACGTCTTACCAACTTCTTTTCTTCATTAACTTCTCCTAATTTAGCAAAAAGATTTTCTGCATTTCTATTACGAAGTTCCTTAACTGTATCAACACCAGCTGCCTCAAGAAGTTCGGCAAATTGTGGTCCTATTCCATCAATCCTAAACAGGTCTGCATGATTTACCCACTTTAGAATATCTTTTTCACTTATTCCGGTTTCTTTTGCTAATGAAGTACGACCGCTTTTTGTGGCACCTGCTTCTAGCAATTTCTCTACTGTAGATATTCCAGCTGTTCTTAGTTTCTCGCCGTAAACTGGCCCAATTCCTTCTATATCCTCAATTTTGTATCCCATAAGTAAATAATTTTTAATAATAAATAAATGAATAGAGTTACTATATCTAACTATCCTCAAATATAATTAATAAATATTATTTCAATACAAAATATACAAAAATAACCAAATTTACTGTGGAAAAAATACCTGTTAGATTACACGACGTACAATGAACTGATAGATTCGTTGTTACATACTCTCAAAATAGCATCTGCAAACATATCAGCTACTGAAAGAACTTTTACTTTCTCCGACTTTTTTGAATATGGAATACTATCTGTGAAAATAATCTCGTTTAATTCAGACTGATCAACTCTTTCTGAGGCTGGATCAGACATTACAGCATGACTAGCTATTGCTCTAACAGTATTTGCACCCTCTTCTACAAGAAGATTGGCTGCTTTTGTTATTGTACCGGCAGTATCTACAATATCATCTATTAATAATACATCCATGCCTTTTACATCACCTATGATTTGCATATCAGAAATCTCATTTGCTTTTTTTCTGAGTTTATAGCAGATAACCATTGGACAGCCAATGAACTTTGAATATGCACTTGCACGTTTAGTTCCACCTACATCTGGAGTAGCAATTACCATATTATTAAGGTCTAAATGCTTAATATACTCCAAGAATACTGCTGATGCATATAAGTGATCTACAGGAACATCGAAAAACCCTTGAATCTGATCAGCATGTAAATCCATAGTTATAAGTCGGTTTATACCTGCTGCAGACAGCATATCTGCTATTAATTTAGCACCTATGCTTACACGTGGCTTGTCTTTTCTGTCCTGGCGAGCCCAACCGAAATATGGAATAACAGCAACAATTGATTTGGCTGATGCACGTTTAGCCGCATCAATCATAAGCAACAGTTCCATTAGATTATCTGCATTAGGAAATGTAGACTGAATAAGAAATACTTGTTTACCACGAATAGATTCTTCGTATGATACGGCAAACTCTCCGTCAGCAAAGTGTTCAATTATCATATTCCCTAAAGGGCAACCAAGGCTGTTACACACTTTTTCGGCAAAGTAGCGTGATTTGCTACCTGAAAAGATTTTAAATGGTCTATCCTGCATTCTTTTTTTAAGTTTATGAAAACCAGTAAGTTTTACTTTAACGTTATTATTCTCTCAATAAGTTTTTGTTTGATTCTGCAAAAGTACAAAAACAAAGTTTCAATAAATAATATTTCACGTTATTAAACCTATATAATATCTTAAGTATTGTGAGGCTATCATATTCTTTTTCAGCGAAAGGATAATCTGAATATATTACCCGAATGTGCCCCCAACCTTAATCTCATAGAAGTATTATTAAAAGAAAGTATTTCACCTTCACTGTTTTCCAATAAAGGTGTTATGCTTAATCTGTTATTAATATCCTTATTTATAAAGGAATATGCATGAGGTGGAATAAATAGAGTACACTCCTTTTCCACTCTATCAAAATTCACAATTATTAATAATACCTCATCTCTATAATTTCTTAAAAAGGCAAATAAACGAGTTGAATCGAAATCTACATTATCATAATTAGCACGCATCAGATCGTAAAAGAGTCCTTGTGAAATTGCCTTTTCTTGATTACATAGATTTATTAGATTAGAATAAAACGAGCTTAAATTACGCTCCTCTTTACTTAACAATTCTTCGTTCCATTTACCATTATTGTTCCATCTTTTTAAAGTATCTAATGTCCAGTAATCAAAAATGGTAGTTCTTCCATTTTTACCACTAAATCCTTCTTCATCCATACCTCTTTCGCCAAACTCCTGACCGGAATATACCATTACAGGATTACTGTTGACACAACAAGTGATAATCATGGCAGCTTTACCTTTTACGCCATCTTTTAAGAAGTAATCGGAAGCAATTCGCTGCTCGTCGTGATTTTCAATAAAATTGAGCATTTTATGTTGAATATCACCAACATTATCTAAAGTAAAAGATAAATCTGAAGAAGGCCTGTAACCACAAGACACATCTCTCAACACATCATACAAACCAACCTTATCATATAAATAGTCGAAACTGTTTTTATCTAGAAACTGTCGGTATAGTGAAGAGTTATAAATCTCAGCAATAAAAATTATATCTGGATATTTAGCTTTAACCTGAGGAATAGCCCATCTCCAAAACTCTATTGGCACCATTTCTGCCATATCACACCTAAAGCCATCAACTTTCTTATCTGCCCAATAAAGCAAGATATCTTTCATCTTTTTCCATGTATCGGGTATTGGATTAAAATGTGTTTTATTGCCTTTTTGGTAATCAACACCATAATTTAGCTTTACTGTTTCATACCAATCGTACTGAGTTGGTTTATTTGTAAAGCAATCGTTTCCTGTAACTTTAGCTGGAAACTCAGTATATTTAAAGTTTAGTTTCTTTTCTGGAGAAAGTTGAATATCCAGCTCTTGATTTGGTAAATAGTAAAAATTGTTTTGAGGTGAAAACTCAACTGTTTTATCATCATCTTCCCCAAAGTCTTTAACCCCCTTTGGTCGATTTACAGATTTGTAATTTCTTGCAACATGATTCGGAACATTGTCTATAATAGCTTTTAAGCCAGCTTTATGAGTACGAGCTATCAACTCCTCAAACTCTCTCATTCTATTTGAAATATTCACTGCTAAATCTGCATTTACGTCGTAATAATCCCTAATTGCATAAGGAGAACCAGCTTTACCCTTAATAATCTCTGGATACTCCTGAGGAATGCCATATTTTGTATAATCATTGGCCGTTGCATGAGCTATTATACCTATATACCAGATATGTGTATAGCCACTTTTACTTAGCTTTTTAAGCACATCAGATGTTATATCATTAAATTTCCCAGAACCATTCTCTTCAATTGTTCCATTTTTAATGTTTGTATTGGAGTTGTTTCCAAACAATCTGGGCAACATTTGGTAAATAAATATTTTCTTTTTCATAGTACATTGGTTTCAGATGAATAATTTACTCTATTTTTAATCAGATCTATCTTTTTTTGAATTTGCTCTATTCGTCTGTAATGCTTGTGACATTTTTCTACTATCCTCCATGATTCTTTCTTGCTCATTTTAATTGCTGTTTGATGATAACCAATTTCTGAAATTGTTGACATATTATTTAAATCAAACATCCTATATTTCTCAATACCTTTTACCTCAATTAAAATATCACAATAACTCTTATCTATAATTGTATTTGCATTCGACATCAAATTAAAAGTTCTTTCCATCATCGTTCTAATATTATCTTTTTCGGCAGCTGGAATCATAGCAGCCACGTTAACTCCGATAACATATCTACATTTTTTTCTGATAACAGATACTGGAAAATTTTTTAGAATACCCCCATCCACATATGGATTACCGTGTATGTACTGAGGGTTAAAAACAACAGGCACAGAACATGAAGCAACAACAGCATCAATCAAATCATCACCATTAGAAAAAACCACAGTTCGTGCCCTATTCCAGTCAGTAGCAACAGCATAAAATGGTATTTTCAAATCTTCGAAAGATTTTGCCCTTAGATTTCTTTTCAAGAACTGATGAAGTCCTGTACTTTTTAGAAAACCAGTCTTTGGAATTGATATTTCTACAAACTCTCTGAATTCTTTTTTCTTGAATAAGTCTGTAATTTCATCAGGATGATAACCATCAGCATAAAAAACACCGGCTAGTGCACCTGCACTGGTACCAGCAATTACATCCGGCTTTAAACCACATTTCTCCAGCACTTTTAATGATCCAAGATGGGCAAACCCTTTAGCTCCACCACCACTAAGTGCATAACCTAAAAAGTTATCATAACTCTTTCCAAAAAGTGCCATTCTCTATATATTTAATTAACTAGATTTTAATAACACAAATATGCCAATTTTCTTTGATTTTATCAATCATTATTATCATTATCTCCTTCGGTTTCTATAAATTTATTTAAAGAGTTTATCCTTTGATCAAGCTCAAATTTAAGTTCTTTTATAGACTTATTGAGTACTGGATGAGTTAAATCTGGAGCAATTTCAAATAATGGCTTTAAAACAAAGTTACGTTCTTGAAATCTTGGATGAGGAATAATTAGTTTTTCACTATTTACAATTGTATCACCAGCAAGAATGAGGTCTATATCAATAACTCTGTCGTTATATATCCCACAATCACTTTTCTTAGCCCTACCCAATTGCTTCTCAATGCTTTGTGTTATTGCGAACACTTTATTTATATCTACATCTGTTACTACTTCGCACACAGTATTCACAAAGTCATTATTAGATGTAAATCCCACTGGAGAAGAATAAAAAAAAGCAGATCTAGAAGATATCCTTCCAATCTGCTTTTCGATACAATTATACGCTCTTTCAATATTATTCTCCTTATCACCCAAGTTAGAACCTAGTGCTAAGAATAGCGAATACTCTCTTCTATTTTTCTGTTTCATATAAACAGATTTTCAAAACACACTAAAAAGATAGAAAATGAACTTAATATATCAATCGATAATTAACATTGCATCTCCATAGGCACCAAAACGGTACCCCTCTTTAATAGCTGTTTCATATACATCCATAATTCTATCATAACCTCCAAAAGCACAAGTCATCATCAACAATGTTGAATATGGAAGATGAAAGTTAGTTATAAGACTTTTTGTCAGTGTAAAATCATAAGGAGGGAAAATAAACTTATTAGTCCATCCTGACCTTGGTTTCAAGTGGCCATCTGTGCTTACAGTTGTTTCTATTGCTCTTAGTACAGAAGTTCCTACAGCACATATATTATGTCCATCATCATATGCTTTATTTACACTTTTGCATAAATCTTCCGTAATTATTAGTTGCTCAGATTCCATTTTGTGTTTAGAAAGATCTTCAACATCAATCAAACGATAAGCACCAAGACCATTATGTAGTGTTAAATATCCATACTCAATGTCTTTAAGCTGCATACGCTTCATTAGTTCACGACTAAAATGTAGTCCTGCTGCCGGCACAACTACAGCACCTTCGTTTTCTGCAAAAATATTTTGATATCTTTCAGCATCATCTGGTTCAGCTTCTCTCTCTAAATACTCAGGAATAGGAGTTTCGCCTATCTGAAACAATTGTTCTTTAAACTCATCATACGGACCGTCATATAAAAATCTAAGAGTACGGCCGCGAGAGGTTGTGTTATCGATAACTTCAGCAACAAGCTCTTCATTTTCGCCAAAATAGAGTTTGTTACCTATACGTATCTTCCTGGCAGGATTAACTAATACATCCCACAAATGCTGTTCGGGGTTAAGTTCCCTAAGCAAGAAAACCTCAATTTTTGCACCAGTTTTCTCTTTATTACCATAAAGTTTGGCAGGAAACACTTTAGTATTATTAAAAACAAAGAAGTCGTTCTTGCCAAAATAGTCCAATACATCTTTAAAGACCCTATGTTCAATTTTATCTGATCCTTTATGAACAACTAAGAGCCTTGATTCATCGCGATGATGAGCCGGGTATTTAGCAATAAGCTCATCCGGCAAATTAAATTTAAATTGCGAAAGTTTCATACGTTAAAAAAAATCCTGTA
>CAYZHS010000040.1:0-11886 GCA_964478295.1 uncultured Proteiniphilum sp.
ACTTAAAGAGTCGCTGAACGATTTGCCTATAAAAATTTGGTGTGGAAGTGATGCTATTGAAGAGGTTGTAAAAGATGATAATATAGATATGGTACTAACCGCTATGGTTGGTATTTCGGGATTAAAGCCCACAATTAGTGCTATTAAAGCTGGAAAAGCTATTGCTTTGGCAAATAAAGAGACTCTTGTTGTTGCAGGTGAACTGATTGCTTCTTTGGCATTGAAGCATAGAGTGGCAATTCTTCCGGTAGACTCTGAACATTCTGCCATTTTTCAGTGCCTAAATGGTGAGGGAAACAATAAGATTGATAAAATATTACTAACTGCATCGGGGGGTCCCTTTAGGAAGTATTCATCTGAGCAGTTGATAAATGTAACTAAAAAGCAGGCTCTAAATCACCCCAACTGGAATATGGGTAATAAGGTTACAATAGATTCATCAACACTTATGAACAAAGGTTTTGAGATGATTGAAGCTAAGTGGTTGTTTGATGTAGAGCCTTCACAGATTGAGGTGCTAATACACCCGCAGTCGATAATTCATTCTATGGTTCAGTTTGAAGATGGTTCTATAATGGCACAACTTGGACAGCCCGATATGAGAGTACCAATTCAGTATGCCTTTTCTTATCCAGAACGCTTAAAACTGGATATTGAACCTGTAGATTTCTTTAAGATTTCGCAACTAACATTTGAAGAGCCCGATAGAGTGAAATTTCCAAATCTCACTTATGCTTATGAAGCAATTGAAAAGGGTGGTAATATGCCATGCATATTAAATGCAGCAAATGAAGTAGCGGTGTCTTTATTTCTTCAGGAGCGAATAGGGTTTTTAGAGATGAGCAGACTTATAGAGAAATCGATGAACAGCTCTTCGTTTGTAAAAGAGCCATCTTTAAGCGACTACCTTCAGAGTGATATTGAAACAAGAGAGATAGTAAATGGTTTGATAAATTAATATGCCCGCTGGCATTCAATAGAGAGATTATTTTTAATTAATAGAAGCACAGTTTTGTGTGAAACAATAACTAGATGGAAGCATTTTTAATAAAAGCGCTACAGCTCATATTGAGCTTGTCGATACTTGTAATAGTACACGAATTTGGTCACTATATTTTTGCGAGGATGTTTAAGATTAGAGTAGAAAAATTCTATCTCTTCTTCGATGCAGGTTTCGCTCTTTTTAGATATAAGCCCAAAAATAGTCATACCGAATATGGAATGGGGTGGTTACCACTTGGTGGATATGTGAAAATATCAGGAATGATAGATGAGTCGATGGATAAAGATCAGATGTCTCAGCCAGCCAAGCCATGGGAGTTTAGATCTAAACCAGCATGGCAACGCCTGTTGGTTATGGTAGCAGGAGTGCTGTTTAACCTGTTGCTTGCATTCTTTATTTATGCTATGGTTCTTTTCACATGGAATGATACATATCTTCCACTTGAAAAAGTTTCGCAGGGTATGGAATTTAGTAATGCAGCAAAAAATGCAGGTTTTCAGGATGGTGATATTCTTTTAATGGCTGATAATAAAAAATTAGACAGGTTTGGCGTACGCACTCTACTTGATATTTCTGATGCAGAGACTGTTACGGTAAAGCGTAATGGAGAGGTTGTCAAGCTTCAAATGGAGGAGGGATTGATGAAAAATCTTCTTACAGATCAAGAGGGGTTTGCAAATATTCGTATACCCACCGTTGTTTACGAAACAATGGAAGGGAGTGTAGCTGAACAGGCGGGACTAGTGAGAGGTGATAGTATTGTAGCTGTGAATGGTGTTGTAGCGCCATCATTTGGAGAGCTAAGACAGTTACTTGAAGGCTTCAAGAACCAAGAGGTTACGATCGACTATTACAGAGGAGGTTCACTTAAAAGTGCCGAAGTGTTACTTGATTCAGAGGGTACTTTAGGTTTTTATGTAACTCCTGCAGGTATGGTATATGAGGCTGTAACTATTGAATATGGCTTTTTCGAATCATTCCCGGCAGGTATACAGATGGGAATTCAAACTCTAAAAGATTATATTGCACAGTTTAAATATGTATTCACTAAAGAGGGTGCATCGTCATTGGGTGGATTTGGTGCTATAGGTGGATTGTTCCCGGCTCAGTGGAACTGGCAGGCTTTTTGGATGATGACCGCATTTCTTTCTGTTATACTGGCATTTATGAATATTCTGCCAATACCTGCACTCGATGGTGGACATGTAATGTTTCTGATTTATGAAGTGATTACTAGAAGGAAGCCAAACGAGAAATTTATGGAATATGCACAAGTTGCAGGCATGATATTGTTGTTAGTACTTGTATTATATGCCAATGGAATGGATATTGTAAGAGCAATATTCAACTAAAAACAAATCGGATTTAGTAAAGAAAAAATATTTATGAAAATTTCGGAATTGATAAATAAAGGAGGAAAGAGTGCTTTCTCATTTGAGCTATTACCCCCGTTAAAAGGAAATAGTATTAACAAGCTGTTTAAAGCTATCGATCATCTTAAGGAGTTTGACCCGAAATATATTAACATCACTACACATCATAGTGAGAATATTTATAAAGAGGATTTAAATGGAGTTATCCATAAAGTAAATGTAAGGAAACGTCCAGGTTCAGTTGCTATTGCAGCAACAATACAAAGCAGGTATGGTATAAAAGCAATACCACATATTATTTCACAAGGTTTCACTAAAGAAGAGACAGAATATGCACTTATCGACCTCTCATTTTTAGGGGTAACAGATTTGTTATTGCTTAGAGGCGATACTAAGAAGCTGGATGCACAGCAAAGAGCTATGGATAGCCATAAATATGCTACCGGATTGCAGGAGCAGGTAAATAATTTCAACAAAGGAATAGGTTTTGATGGTTCGGAATTCACACCTTCCGAAGTTCCTTTTACATATGGAATGGCTTGCTATCCAGAAAAACATGAAGAGTCGCCAAATATGGAATCCGAAATATTCTACACAAAGATGAAGGTAGATAACGGTGCCGATTATCTGGTAACTCAGATGTTTTTTGACAACAGCAAATACTTTGAGTTTGTTGACAGATGCAGAGCTGCTGGAATAAATGTGCCAATAATTCCCGGAATTAAGCCAATTCATCTAAAAAGTCAACTGACAGTGTTGCCAAAAATATTCCGTACAGATATACCCGAAGATTTGGAAAAAGAGTTACGTAAGTGTGAAAATGATGAAGATGCTAAGGAGGTTGGCGTGGAGTGGTGTATAAAGCAGTGCAAGGAGCTTGTTGAAGCAGGTGTGCCAAGTCTCCACTTCTACTCTATGAATGCAGTTGATAGTGTAAGAAGGGTAGCAAAACAGATATATTGATTAAATGTACTTTCGCGATGTAATAGGGCTAAATGATGTAAAGCAACATCTTATAGATAGTGTGCATAGCGGTTTTGTGCCTCATGCTCGTATTTTTTACGGACCTGAAGGCGTTGGAAAACTGCCGCTTGCTATTGCATATGCGAGATATTTAAATTGTAGCAATCGTGGTGCCGATGATGCTTGCGGAGAGTGTCCTTCATGTCATAAGTTCGATAAGTTTGCTCACCCAGATTTTCACTTTGTTTTTCCTGTAGTGAAATCAAAAGTAAGTGACGATTATCTTCCTCAATGGAGAAAGTTTTTAAAGGAAAATATCTACTTCAACCTTAATCAATGGCTTAGTTACATCGATGCGGAAAATGCTCAAGGGGTTATATATTCAAAAGAGAGCGATGAGATAATTCGAAAGCTTAATCTTAAGGTATATGAAGCACCTTACAAGGTGATGTTGATTTGGTTGCCTGAGAAGATGCACGTTGCTTGTGCTAACAAATTGTTGAAAATGATAGAAGAGCCGCCTGCAAACACTGTTTTCTTACTAATATCTGAAGATAGAGAAAATGTGCTGCAGACAATATGGTCGCGCTGTCAGCCTATTAATATTCGTTCGATAGAAAAAGTTGAGATAGTATCTGCAATAAATTCAAAATTCAACTTGAGTCTTGATGAGGCAAACTCAATAGCACATATAGCAAACGGGAGTTATACGAGTGCTTTGAAAATGATAGAGTCTTCAGATGATAATCGCTACTTATATGAACTATTTGTTAATATGATGCGATCGTCAGTTTCAGGTAATATAAAGGCTATAAAAGAGGCTGCAAATGAGATTGCAGGTATTGGCAGAGAGATGCAGAAAAGTTTTCTTTTATATTCGCTGAGAATGTTCAGGGAATATTTTGTGAATAATTTGGGTGAGCCTGAAATGGTTTACCTGAACGACTATGAAGAGCAGTTTGGAGAGCGATTTTCTCCTTTTATCAATGAAAAGAATATTGAAGATTTTAGTGAGGAATTTACTACTGCTTATCGACAAATAGAACAAAATGGTAACGCTAGAATTATATTTCTTGATCTTTGTTTAAAGGCTACACTTCTGTTAAGAAAATAATTTGTAACTTGCATTTTGATATTGTTTAATTTCAAAAAGTCTTGCTAATCATTATGATATAGCAATTTATATATATATGGATAGAGAGATATTATCAGATAAATTAGCGGATATAGTTCCTATAAAGGAGACTACCGTAAGAAATACCAAGAGCTGCAAAGGCTGTACACGACATACTAATAAACTACATACATATGATTGGTTGCACGACTTCCCTGAGTTTCAGGAGTTGACTAAAATGGTGGAAGTGCAGTTTAAAAACACACGTAAAGGATATTATATAAACAGCAATAATCTGCAATTGGAACTGGGCGACTTAGTAGCGGTTGAGGCTACTCCAGGACATGATATAGGTACAGTTACCCTTACAGGTAAACTGGTTGAGAAGCAGATGAAGAAGTACAACTACCGTGATGATGTAAACGGTGGGTTGAAACGTATTTACCGAATTGCACGTCCGGCCGACCTCGAGAAGTATGAGCAAGCTAAGGAGCGTGAACAACCTACAATGATTCGTGCACGCCAGATAGCAGAAGAGCTTGGATTGCAGATGAAGATTGGGGATGTTGAGTATCAGGGAGATGGTAATAAAGCAATATTTTATTATATTGCAGATGAGAGGGTGGATTTTCGACAGCTTATAAAGGTGCTTGCCGGAGAGTTCAGGGTAAAAATCGAAATGAAGCAGATTGGTGCACGACAGGAAGCTGGCCGTATTGGAGGTATTGGGCCTTGCGGAAGAGAAATGTGCTGCAGCAGTTGGGTATCTAGCTTTGTTTCTGTTTCAACTAACGCTGCACGCTTGCAAGATATCTCCATTAATCCTCAAAAGCTTGCAGGACAGTGTGGCAAGCTTAAGTGTTGCATGAATTATGAAGTGGATATGTATGTTGAAGCTCATAGGAGCTTACCTTCGCGTGAATTAGTTCTGACTGCAAAAGATGGAGATTATTATCATTTTAAGAGTGATATTCTGTCTGGATTGATTACTTATTCTACAGATAAGAACGGTGCTGCAAATTTGGTTACTATCTCTAAAGAGCGTGCTTTTGAGATTATCAGAATGAATAAGAAGGGTCAGAAACCTGATAGGATTAATATCGAAATAGAGGAAGCTGGTTCAAAAGATAATGTATATAATAACGATATACTTGAGGGTGAAAGCATAACTCGCTTTGATGGCAAAAGTAACCCCCAGGCTCGTAAGAAGAGGAAACCAAGGAAAAGAAGTCAGAATAATCCAGGTAGAAATAGGAACTCAAGAAAAAACAAATCTTCGGGTGAAAGCCAAGAATAATATATTTTTGATTCTTTCAGTAATTATATTGCTTACTTCTTGTAACAGAGGTGAACTCTATTTTCATTATAATAAGATTGATAAAGAAGAGTGGCATAGAGATTCTGTTTTAGCTTTTTCAATTGACACACTAAAAACTGAACAGAGAGGAAGATATAATATTTCTTTGGAGTTAACAACTTCAGCATTATATCAATATAGCAACATGCAACTGAAGGTTGATCATAACCTTAATGATACAACTATAATTAGTGATACCATAAATTTTAATCTTGCAGATGAATATGGCAGGTGGTTGGGAATGGGTGTAGGTAGTCTACGTCAATTATCAGTGCCTTATAAGTCCTCTATTTGGTTAGATTCTACAAGAAGTTACGAAATACATATATCTCATGTAATGAACCCAGATCCACTAAAAGGAGTTCTAAAAGTAGGGGTCAGGGTATATAGAGACATTGATTAATGAGTTTTTAAGTATGAGAATCGTTTTTATCGGATCGGGAAATGTGGCAACACATATGGCTGTTGCACTGAAGAATTCAGGTAACGAAATTGTTCAGATATATAGTAGAACTAATGCAAATGCCAATAAACTTGCGGAGAAGGTTGCTGCAGAGTCGGTATGTGAACTTAGTCGTTTGAATTGTGAAGCCGATCTATATATATTCTCTTTAAAAGATGATGCTTTATCAGCTGTGATAAAAAATATGCCAAAAACTACCGGCATATGGATTCATACCGCAGGAAGTGTTCCGGTGAATATATTTGAGGAGAGAATGCAAAATGGCAGTTGTGGTGTTATATACCCTCTACAGACATTTAGTAAAGAAAGGGAACTTGATTTTTCTAAGGTGTCACTTTTTGTTGAAGGAGATTCAGTAGATACCGAACAGATACTATTGTCGCTTGCAAAATCTTTATCAGAGAATGTAATTGTTTTAGATAGTGAGAACAGGAAGTATTTGCATCTATCAGCTGTTTTTGCTAATAATTTCTCTAATCATATGTATACACTTGCATATGAGATTCTTAAAAAGAGAGGAGTCCCATTTAATGTTCTTAGACCTCTTATTACTGAAACTGCTGCAAAAGTGATGGAAATGGAGCCTCTCAAAGCTCAAACAGGACCGGCAATCAGATTAGATGAGAAAGTTATTAATAAGCATGTTGAGTTAATTGAAGATGAACAGATGAAGAATATTTATTCAATCTTAAGTAAAAGTATCAATAGATATTCAACATAAAATAGTTATCATCAAATAGCTAAAATAGCGGTTTTAATAATTGGAACTCATATAAAACTGGTATATTTGTAAAAAATAATCTAAAATCAACTCAATAATGGCAAAATTTATAGGTTATGTGGAGGTAAACAGAGATCACTGCAAGGGATGTGACCTCTGTGTGGTTTCATGTCCTACCGATGTATTGGAGTTAGAACCACGTGAGGTTAATGATCGTGGTTATCACTACGTATATATGAAGAATCCCGACGATTGTATCGGTTGCGCAAATTGCGGATATGTTTGTCCCGATGCTTGTTTAACAGTTTATAAAAAGAGAGTGGGGTAAATATGGCAGAAGAAATATCTTTAATGAAAGGGAATGATGCTATTGCTCATGCTGCAATTCGCTACGGAGTAGATGGCTATTTTGGCTACCCAATTACACCACAATCTGAGATAATTGAGACTCTCATGGCAGAGGCTCCTTGGAATACAACAGGAATGGTGGTTTTACAAGCAGAAAGTGAAGTAGCAGCTATAAATATGGTTTATGGCGGTGCGGCATGCGGTAAATACTCTATGACTTCTTCATCAAGTCCAGGTATAAGTTTAAAGCAGGAAGGTATATCTTACATGGCTGGAGCAGAACTACCTTGTTTAATTGTGAATGTAGAGAGAGGTGGTCCTGGTTTAGGAACAATACAGCCATCTCAAGCGGACTACTTTCAGACCGTTAAGGGTGGGGGTCATGGTGACTATAGACTCATTACGCTTGCTCCTAACTCGGTGCAGGAGATGGCCGACTTTGTGGGACTTGGGTTTGATTTAGCTTTTAAATATCGCAATCCTGCTATGATTCTTACTGATGGTGTAATTGGTCAGATGATGGAGAAGGTAAAATTGCCAGAATTTAAACGCAGGCGTACCGAACAGGAGATTCGCGAACAGTGCCCATGGGCAACTTTGGGAAAAACCCCGGATAGGGGACCTAATATTATTACTTCACTTGAGCTGGATTCTGCGTCAATGGAGAAGAATAATCTTCGATTCCAGGCAAAATATAAAGAAGTAGAGGCAAATGAGGTACGTTATGAAGAGATTAAATGCTCTGATGCAGAGTTTATAATTGTGGCTTTTGGCTCAGCAGCTAGAATTTGCCTTAAAGCTATCGATTTGGCACGTGAAGAGGGCATAAAGGTTGGTCTTATTCGTCCAATTACTCTATGGCCATATCCAAGTAAAATTATAAATGAGTATGCAGATAAAGTGAAAGGTATGCTTACTGTTGAGCTTAATGCCGGTCAAATGGTTGAAGATGTGAGGTTGGCTGTTAATGGTAAGGTGCCAGTAGAGCATTATGGGCGACTGGGAGGTATTGTTCCTACACCTGATGAAGTTTACAGAGCTCTTAAAGAGAAGTTTATCTCAAAATAAAAAGTGCTCCTCATTCAACTTAAAGAGCAATAATAAATAAACAACAGTTTAAAATCAATTATTATGGATCTTAAAATTAGAAATATTTTTCTGCTATTATTCCTGATAGCCTTTATTGCAACTTTTATTGTGTACTTTTCGAGCGAAAAGAATATGCAGCTAACATGGTGGTTTGGAGGATCGGCAATTTTGTTTTACTTGATTTATAGATTCAGTAAGAGATAGTGAGTTAATCACTTTTAAAGATTAAGAAAATGAACAAAGACGATATAGTTAGTCCCGAAAATCTGGTATATGCAAAGCCAGAATTGATGAATGATAATTATATGCACTATTGCCCCGGATGTTCTCATGGTGTGGTACATAAGATAGTTGCTGAAGTTATCCAAGAATTGGGATTGCAAGAGAAGACGATAGGAATTGCACCTGTAGGTTGTGCCGTTTTTGCATATAAATACCTCGATATTGATTGGCAAGAGGCAGCACATGGCAGAGCCCCTGCATTAGCAACAGCCGTTAAGAGGCTTTTGCCGGATAAGATGGTTTTTACTTATCAGGGCGATGGTGATTTAGCAGCTATTGGAACAGCAGAGACAATACATGCAGCAAATCGCGGTGAGAATATTGCTATTGTGTTTATTAATAATGCTATTTATGGAATGACAGGAGGGCAGATGGCACCTACTACTTTAGAGAATATGCCAACTGCTACTAGTCCGTATGGTAGAGATATAAACACAATGGGACGCCCGCTTAAGATACTTGATATGCTTGCATTACTCGACGGTGTTTGCCTTGCTACTCGCACCAGTGTTCATACTGCAGCTGCTGTGAAGAAGACCAAACGAATGATTAAGCTTGCATTTGAAAACTCATTGGCAGGAAAGGGAACTTCAATTGTGGAAGTAGTATCTACTTGTAGTTCCGGATGGAAAATGACACCAGCAGGTGCTAATGATTGGATGGTAGAAAATATGTTTCCGGTGTTTCCAATTGGAGATTTAAAAAATATATAATTACAAAAACTTTAAGCTGATATAATGTTAAAGGAAATAGTTATAGCCGGTTTTGGCGGGCAAGGTGTATTATCTATGGGAAAGATTCTTGCTTACTCCGGTATCATGGAAGACAAAGAAGTGTCGTGGTTTCCAGCATATGGTCCCGAGCAAAGAGGAGGAACAGCAAATGTAACCGTTATTATTTCAGATGATTCAATAAGTTCACCTGTTGTAAACAATTATGACATTGCAATTGTGTTAAACCAGCCTTCACTTGATAAATTTGAGGATAAAGTTAAACCTGGCGGGATGCTTATTTATGACCAGTATGGTATAAATAAAAAAGTAAAACGAAAAGACATTGATGTGTATCATGTAAATGCTATGGAAGAATCTATGAAAATGGCAAACAATAAAGTTTTCAATATGATTATTCTTGGAGGTCTATTGAAGGTTTCGCCAATGCTTAAAATAGAGAATGTAATGAAGGGGCTGAAGGAGACTTTGCCAGAGCGTCATCATCACTTACTGCCGGCTAATGAGCAAGCAATACTTCGTGGTACAGAGATTGTATATTTGGAGCAAAAAGCAGAATTATAATAATCTAATTATATCTGACTAGTCCTAAAAAAGCAGGTACAGTATATTAAATATTGTACCTGCTTTTTAAGTATACATAAGTAATAACTCTATTTCTTTCTAAAGGGGAGCCAGTCCCAAAAACTTTTTTTCTTTTTAGAAGTATTTTTATTCGAAGAATCTTGTCTTACCTTCTTTTCAGAAGTAGTAGCATTCTCTGTTATATCTTTTTTCTTAACAAGTTTCTTTTTAATTACTTTCTTTTGGGTATTATCGCCCTTTTCTTCAATACTCTGTTTATTTGTCTTTTGAGCGTTTCTGTTTTTAGGCTCATTCAGAGTTTTATTATCTCCTGTTGTATTTCTTTTCTTTCGAGGTTTACGATTTTCCGCATTACCTTGATTATCGTCAGCCCTACGTTTACCCTGTTTCCTATTCTCTTGATTAACTGCTTGGTCTTTGTTTTCAGGTTTGTTATTTATAATAACATTTTCTTGAATTTTGTCCTCTTGCTTACTGCTAATATTACCTTGACTATTGCGAGGTTTTTGTTTTCTTTTATTTTTAGGTTTTTCTCCTTTATTGTGGACTTCTTTCTCCGGATTATTTGAAGACACTTTATGCGATTTTCTTTCTCTTGAAGCATTAGCTATTGCTCCTTTCTGGCGTTTAAATTTCTTTGGACTGTACTCTGGAACATCACCAAACTCAGCAGGAACTGGAATCCTGTAAATTTTCTTTTGAAGAAATTCCTCAATTTGGTCAAATCTATATTGCTCTTCAGGGGCTACAAAGGTAATAGCCATGCCTGAGTCGCCGGCTCGTGCTGTACGACCTATACGGTGAACATAATCTTCTACATCATAAGGTACATCAAAGTTAATTACAAGTGTAATGTCGTCTATGTCAATTCCACGAGCTACAATATCTGTTGCAACAAGAATGTCGATTCGCTCATTTTTGAATTCTCGCATTACATGTTCACGTTGCGCCTGATCTAAATCGGAGTGCATTTCTCCTACAGATAGCTTTAGTTGATGCAATGTTTTTGCAATCTCTTTAACTTTCTGTTTTGATCCAGAGAAAAGTATAACCTTGTTTGGTTTCTTTTCGCTGAACAGTTGTTTTAAAATCTGCATCTTCTGTGGCTCATAGCAGATGTAAGAAGATTGTATTATGCTTTCGGGCGGACGTGCAATGGCAATCGTAATCTCTTCGGGATCTCTAAGTATTGTTTTAGCAAGTTGCTGAATCTTTGGAGGCATTGTGGCCGAAAACATTACAGTTTGTCTATCTTTTGGCAACAACTTCTCTAACTTCATTATATCATCAAAGAAACCCATGTCTAACATCCTGTCGGCTTCGTCTAGAATAAAATATTTTACTCCCGAAAAATCAATATTGTATAAGTTTATATGCGAAAGCAATCTGCCTGGTGTTGCAATAACAACATCTGCTCCACTTGTTAATCCTTTTTTCTGAATTTCCCATGCATCACCATCATTACCACCATAAACTGCTACAGATGAAAAAGGAGTGTAATATGAAAAACCCTCCATCATCAGATCTATCTGTTGTGCTAGTTCACGAGTTGGTGCCATAATAATGGCATTTATTTTATTCTCATTATGATTATCGGTCTGTAGATTATTAAGTAGTGGTAGTAGAAATGCAGCAGTCTTACCTGTTCCGGTTTGAGCACAAGCAATAACATCTTTCTTATTAAGTATAATTGGTATAGCTTGTTCCTGTATAGGTGTTGCCTCTTTAAAATTCATAACATCGAGGCCTTCTAAAAGCGAATCGGTAAGTGGAAGTTCTGTAAATAACATGTTTAAGTTGTATCTAGTTTACACAAAGATACAACGAAATATTGATTTTTTTTATTTTGATTAAAAT
>CAYZHS010000041.1:0-11754 GCA_964478295.1 uncultured Proteiniphilum sp.
TTTATCTATCTTCAAATCTGACTCATTTAATGATAAATAGTTTAATCTTAAAGCTATTTACAAATGAATGTTTTTACAAATATACAAATCAATAGATAAAATATACTATATAGATGTTTTTAGTATTAATATGTTGCACCTTTTAAGGTTAAAAAACCTCAATCTCTAGGCCGTCATGAGCAAAAAATCTGTTTTCAGGCAACTCTTTTTCTATTTCTGCATGCAATCCCATTTCGTGACTCATGTGTGAGAAGTATGTTTTCTTTGAATTTATCTTCTTCGATAGCATTAATGCATCTTCAAGGGTTTGGTGTGAAATATGCTCAGTTCTGCGAAGGGCACTAATAACCAAAGTATCAAGGTCTCGTAGTTTATCGAATTGTTCTTCCGGAATTGATTTAACATCGGTAAGATATGCAAAATTGTGAATTCTGAATCCTAATATTGGCAACTTATAATGCATTACTCTGATAGGAACTATTTTTGTTTCTCCAATAAAAAAACACTCATTCTCAACTATAGGGTTAACATTCAAATCAGGCACCCCTTTATATTTTAACGGAGCAAAACAGTAAGGCATTCTTATTCCAAGAGTTTTTTCCAGACTATGTTCCATGTATAATTCAACAGATCCGAACTGAGAAAAAGGACGCAAATCGTCAATTCCACCCACATGATCATAATGCTCATGAGTAAAAAGGATACCATCAATTCTGGCAAAAGGAAAATTCATTATCTGCTGTCTGAAGTCGGGTGAACAATCAATTAAAATAACCTTTCCGTCCACCTCTATTCTAACAGACGATCGCAATCGTTTGTCTCTGAAGTCATCTGATATGCAAACGTCGCATTTGCAACCAATTTGCGGTACACCAGTAGAGGTGCCTGTACCTAAAAACTGTACTTTCATATGGTCTGATATTAAAAAAGCTGCCTCATTAATTATAACGGACAGCTTTTTCTCCTTAAACTAAGGTTTATAATTTTAAAACTTGATTGGCATTAAATCAATATTCTCTTTCCAGAATCCAAAGATCATTGAAGGGAACACCATAAGTTCTTCTAAGATATTCAGTATTACCTTTAGCTGAATATGTTCTGTAAATTTCTTCACGCTTAGCAGCTGCCTGATTTTTATCGTCATAGCTAGCAACAATAACCCGGTACATACCTTGCTCATTTTCGGCAAGTATAACTTTATGACCTTCGTTTTCCATGCGGTTCTTAAGTGATTCAGCGTTTAATTTAACACTAAGTGAAGCTATAACTACATTGAATCTCTTCAATCCAGCCGCATCATTAGCATAAACCGGCTCCACTCTTTCTTTTCTTACCGACACTTCTACCGGAGGAAGCGGGCTGGCATCTTTAACCACTGTAGTGGGCTGTGAGGCAGATTGTTGAATCTCTCTCTCTTTTGCTGCTTCGTATACTTGTTTATAAGCACTCTGTTTAGGTTTACAAGAAGCACCTAAAACTAGCAAACTGGCTAAAATTAATGCGAAATGGAATCTTTTCATTTGAGTTAAATGTTTATTATTGTTCCTAATAATCAAAATTTATTTAGTTATTGCAAAGATAATAAAGAAGAACATCATTGTATTGTTATAGGTGTGAAAATAAATTAAATATTAGCTTTCCGGCTATTTGAGCTGTAGTCTTATAGGTTTAGGTGTAAGCTCTTTTAATTGACCGGCAGCTAAGGTATCTGTAAATATTGTATCACGATATAAACTTTCGGGATGCGCCATTAAATGAATTTCCCACACACCCTCTTCCAGTCCAATAAATTTAAACATCCCATTCAATTCAGGAATCGTAAAAAACACCTCATCTTCTTTTACTATGGCTACTGTGGGGCTTGCCTCTAAAGGTTCCACAAAGCCGGTAATAGTGCCACCAGAGTTCTCCTTGAAAGCTCTGGCAGCCGGATTCAGAAACCAGTTGCCATTAGACTCAATTACCGATAAAGCAGCATTAATATCAATAATTATGTATGATATTACATTGGGCATCAATTCAACATCTTTCACTTCAATTTCCACCCCATCTACAATTTCAGGCATCATCTGTAATGATATTACATCTTCGATGTTAGTAATAATTCTGTTATTATTACCAAATAGAAGTCTCATCTTTTCAATTTTCACATCCGAAGAGATATATTGATCTACAATCTGTATACTTTTCCCATTCATCAGTTTAAGTAAATTATACTCTCCTCCGGTAAATTCCAATGCTACCCATTCGCCCGTTGTATTTACAGAATCAGTTACAAATATCGATATCTCCCTGATATCTACATACATCTCTTTTATTACCAATGAACCCGCATCAGTAAGCTTAACTCGCAAGCGAGCATAATTATCAATATCTTCACTCTTATCACAACCCATCAAGATTATAAATAAGACCAGAATCACACATTGCCAATTATTCCTGCAGTTCATTCAAATAATATTTTACTGTTTCTTGAAACAAAAATACATAAATATATATATCAAATCATCAAAACAGATTAAATTAAAGTTATAAACAAAAGGTTTAACAAAACTGTTATAGCAATTATCAAATGAAACAAATATGACAAAGTTAACTAACTACATTTTTTTATCCCTGCTAATTGCAGGCCTCTTCTCATGCAATCAACAAAAGACAAGAAACGATTCTAAGAATGATAATGTCACAGAGGGCGAAATTAATTCATTTTCCGAGAATAATACAAAATCATTAGCGCTGCACGATAAGCTAATGAACTACTTCAGCGAAGATTGGATGGAGAGAGAATCAGATCCAAACATGTATCCCGATTATTATGGAGGCTCATTTATCAATAATGATGGAATACTTGTAGTAACAGCCACCAGAAACACCGATAATGTAAAAGAGCTTCTAAAAGAAGCCCTTGAAACAGATAATTTTAAAGTTGAATCCGTTAAATACTCATACAAAGAGATGCTTAAAGTTATGGATAGCATAGATGAGTTTCTGATAAACAATACAATACCCGACAATCATTTAGTATTGACACATTTCGCAGGAGCATATCCCGATGTGATGGAAAACCGTGTAAAAGTATTACTTACCGATGTGAATCAAGAAATTATAAACTTATTTAAGCGTGATGTTACAAACTCGCAACTAGTAATATTTGAAAAGGGAGAGATTCCCGAGCTTTTTTAACTTAGCAGCCCCCCCCAATCTCTTTTATATACCTAATTGATTTAATGCTCTAAACTCTTTTAACACTCGTCTTCTATAAATTACCGAGCTAATAATATAACCCCGGCTTTCATAACTACTGAAGAGTTGGAACCAGATTCCTGTCGCCATACGCATTATCAACGCGCGCCACATTAACCCAAAACTTGTTCTCTCTAACAAACTGAAGCGGATAAGCAGCCTTACTACGTGGATAACTGTGATTCCATTCGTCTGCAACAACTTCATACTCAGGGTGAGGAGCATTTACAAGCACATTGTCCTCAAGAGTATACTCGCCACGAGAAACCTCAATAATCTCCTCATGAATCTCAATCATTGTATCCACAAAACGGTTCAGTTCTTCTAAACTCTCACTTTCAGTAGGCTCAACCATAAGAGTTCCATGCACAGGGAAAGACAATGTAGGCGCATGATAACCATAGTCGATAAGCCTCTTGGCAATATCAGTTTCAGTTATTCCCGAAACATCTTTCAGTCCCCTGCAATCCAGAATCAGTTCATGCCCCACTCTTCCGTCTGCCCCTCTGTATAAAATACCGTACGAGTCGTCAAGCTTCTCTGCCAGATAATTTGCGCTCAGTATAGCTGCCTCAGTTGCTTCTCTCAAGCCCTCTGCCCCCATCATTCTAATATATGCATAAGTTATCTCAAGCACACCAGCACTTCCATATGCAGCAGCCGAAACAGTGTTCTTATCTGTCGGCATAGAAACCGGATGTCCGGGAAGAAAAGGAACAAGATGTTCGGCCACACAAATCGGACCGACACCCGGACCACCTCCACCGTGAGGAATTGCAAAAGTTTTGTGCAAGTTAAGATGGCAAACGTCGGCTCCAATCTTACCGGGATTAGTATGTCCCACCTGAGCATTCATATTTGCACCATCCATATACACCTGACCACCTGCCTCATGAATCAAATTGCACATTTCAACTATACCAGCCTCAAAAATACCATGAGTTGAAGGATAAGTTATCATAAATGCAGCAAGATCATCTTTATACTTTTCAATTTTTAATTTAAGATCCTCCATATCAACATTACCACGCGTATCTGCGGCAACAGTAACCGGATTAAAGCCTGCCTGTACAGCACTTGCAGGATTAGTTCCGTGTGCCGATGCGGGAATAAGAACAACCTTACGATGCCCCTCACCCTTACTCTCAAGATAACTTGCAATGGTAATCAATCCGGCATATTCGCCATTTGCACCCGAGTTTGGCTGTAAGCTTGTAGCACTAAACCCTGTAATCTCTGCAAGCATCTCCTCAAGCTCATCAATAATCTGTTTGTAACCCTCAGTCTGATCAGAAGGCGCAAAAGGATGAATTCTCTGCAAATTAGCCATACCCAGAGGAAGCAGTTCCGACGCTGCATTCAGCTTCATCGTACAAGAACCAAGCGAAATCATTGAGTGAGCAAGTGAAATATCCTTACGTTCAAGTCGCTTAATATAACGCATCAATTCTGTTTCGGTATGATAACTGTTAAAAGTAGAATGTGTAAGGAATTCGGACTTCCTCAATTGAAAATCCTTCAAAGAAGATTTTTCAGGAAGTTCCTCGATCATAAAATCCTTAGTACTGCCAACTGTCATAGCAAACACAGCAAGCAATTCATGCAAGCGGAATTTATTTGTAGTCTCGTCTATGCTGATACCAATTTCACCGCTTTTAAAATAGCGAAGATTAATCGACCTCAATTCTGCATTTCCTTTAACATCTTTAGCAGTTATACCCTCAGGTAGTTTAAATTTCAGAGTATCAAAGAAGCTTTCGTTCAGCTGTTTAAAGCCCATCTTTTTTAGCTCCTCACTCACATGCGATGCAATTGAGTGAATTCTGCGCGCTATCTTCTTCAGTCCATCCGGACCATGGTACACACCATAAAACGAAGCCATTGTAGCTAATAATGCCTGTGCAGTACAGATATTTGAAGTAGCCTTTTCGCGTTTAATATGCTGCTCCCTGGTCTGTAGTGCCATTCTGTACGCCTCTTTGCCGTATGAATCTTTCGAAATACCAATAATTCGTCCCGGCATAGACCTCTTATACTCATCTTTAGTTGCAAAGAAAGCAGCTGATGGTCCGCCATAAAACATAGGAACACCAAACCTCTGACTGCTACCAAAAGCAATGTCAGCACCCCACTCTCCCGGAGGAGTTAACAGAGTTAGTGCCATTAAATCTGTTGCAACAGCAACTTTACAATCTGCCTGATGAGCCCTTTCTACAAATCCGCGATAATCTTCCACGCTACCATCACCATTAGGATATTGAAGAATAGCTCCAAAAAACGGCTCCTCAAAAGAGACAGTTTTATAATCACCCACAACCATTTCTATGCCAGTGTATTTCATTCTGGTCTTAAGAACAGCCAACGTTTGTGGAAATATATTCTGATCAACAAAAAGAGTTTCAACACCATTCTTCACCTGATCTCTGTTTCTTAGTCCATACATCATAGTAGCAGCTTCAGCAGCCGATGTAGCCTCGTCCAACAACGAACTGTTAGCCAAAGGCAGAGCAGTAAGATCACTAATAATAGTCTGAAAATTAAGCAACGCTTCTAGTCGCCCCTGCGATATTTCAGCCTGATATGGAGTATAAGAAGTATACCACACCGGATTCTCAAACACATTTCTATATATTGCAGCCGGCGTAATAGTATCATACCACCCCATGCCTATATAAGATGCAAACAACTTGTTTTTTGAAGCAATTTCAGCAATCTCCTCTGCATACTCCTGCTCAGATAAAGCCTCAGGCAATGAGAGAGACTCCGATAAGCGAATATCAGCAGGTATAGTCTGACCAATCAACTCCTCGATACTGGTAAGTCCCAATGTCTCCAACATCTTTTTCTTATCAGCCTCATTAATTCCGATATGTCGGTTTTTAAATTGTTCCATTTTAATCATAGTGAACTATATATATCTGTTTTGTTTATTTTATCTGTAAAAATTGCCTATCTCTTTACACCCACAAATGGATTATTCTTTTTTTCAAATCCAATAGTAGTTGATGGTCCGTGACCAGGATACACTTTTGTTTTATCGGGCATAACAAACAGTTTAGTTTGAATACCATTCACCAGCTCCTCAAAGTTACCACCAATAAGATCTGTACGTCCAATGCTGCCTCTAAATAGTACATCACCACAAAAAACAGAATCAGTCGATTCGTTATAAAACACAATGCTGCCAGGTGAGTGACCGGGTATATGGAATACTTTCAGAGTTTGATTACCAAAAACAATCTTATCTCCCTCTTTTAATGAAATACCAATCTGAGGTACATAATCATCATCATTGTCGGGTATACCAAACATCTTCATCTGTGCTTTAACATTATCAAGAAGAATTTCATCACCATCGTGCGATGCAACTGGTATTCCAAAATAAGAAGAGAGTGCATTTACACCAAATATATGATCGAAGTGCAAATGAGTATTTAATAAATGCTTAACCACTAACTCATTATCAAGTATATAATTTATAAGTTGCGCCTTTTCGTCGGGATAATAACAAGCTGCATCTATTACCACACATTCTCCTGTTTCATCAGACAGAACATAGCTGTTTACACCTAATGGATTGAATTCAAATGTTTTAATTTCCATAATTCTTTTAATTTATTGGTATGTATACCAACTTTTTAGTCTCAAAGAAAGGCTCTTTAAAATAATTAGTGAGAGTAACCATATCAACAATTTTCCTGAACGGCTCAGTCTCTGCTTTTAAATCGCCACCCTTCAAACAGATTACACCATTTGGCATTGAATTTAAATGCTCATTCGAAATGTTTTTCCTCGACAACTTCACAAGATCAGGTAGCGGCATAACTGCGCGACTCACTACAAAATGAAATTTACGTTTCTCGTTCTCAATTCTCGAATGTATAACTTCAACATTTTTAAGTTCAATTGCCTCAGCAATACTCCCTGCTACCTTTATTTTCTTACCTATGCTATCCAAAAGCAAAAACTCAACTTCCGGAAAAAGTATAGCCAAGGGAATTCCGGGAAATCCACCCCCTGTACCAACATCAATAACTTTAGTTTCCGATGTAAAATTAATATACTTAGCAATTGCCATCGAGTGCAATACATGATGCAGATACAGATTATCAATATCTTTTCTGGAGATAACATTTATTTTATCATTCCAGTCGGTATAAAGATCCTGCAGCTGTGCAAATTGCTTTTTCTGTTGTTCTGTTAAGTTTGGGAAATATGTTTCTATTATTTTCACTATAAATTTGCAAGTTTACTGATAATTGTATTTTCTCTTAAAAGCGGACGAATAAGAGTGTAAGGAATAAATACTTGTGGTGCATCTAATTGATATGCAGAATATTCTCCCTTATTAAATGTATATGTTATACCTTTGTCGTCAATCAAGAAATTTCTGTTTGGTACAATCTCCGCCACACCAAAAAAACCTATATCTTCCAAATCCTCTAAAGTCTCCGCATTATTCTGTTCTATCAGAGCAGTTATTATTAAACTCTGCATAGCTTTATCATAACCTGCTATAAAAATATCACCTTCCAGAATCTGATTTCCACTTTTCAGATTTAAAACATAATTGCTGTATGATACGTAAAATGAGCTTGGCTCTCCTTTACTATTCGACTGCTTCACCTGAAACGAAATAATACCATTCTGGTTAAATGTAATCGAATCGGATAAGCTCTCAAAGTAAGAGTAAAACATATCATTCATCGAGTGTTCACTATCCTCAATATCAAATCCCGGAATAAGATTATTCAGCTCATTCATATCAGTTACAGTTTCCCGATATGTATTGGCATCTTTAGCGTAATTCTCAAAATAATTACTTACATACGCTTCAACGGCCTCATTTGGTTCAAACTCCTCAAAAGAGCTGCCAAACATGCTTTTAACAAAAAACTGTTGAAGCGCTCTTATATCTGTATCGGCACTACTCTTAGGATAAACAAAATTAACCCTTATATCACAATAAGGGTTATTCGCGTCTCCTTCGATATGATTGCGTTTTACGGTCTTAATTGTATCGAATTCGATATTATTTTCAACCCTGAACTTGCTCGAACCTCTATTATTACAAGATATAATTACAATTGATATCAGTAATAGCAGTATAAAATTTAATCTTCTTATCAGTTTCTCCATAGAGAGATATATTAATATAGAAGTACAAATTTACACTTTTAATCGGGATTGAAGGATATAAAAATGAAATTTTCACTTAATATGCATGACCATCGTTATTTAGTTCATCACTACTTAGTTTTTTCTTTTCTAGTGATCTCCATGCGTAAATAATGTATCCTAGCACCACAGGAACAAGCAGAGATACAACAGCCATTACAGAAAGCGTAAAGTAACTCGACGAAGAGTTGTATATAGTAAGCGAACTTTGTAAATCATATGATGAAGGATAATATGCAGTGTTGTTTAGTCCGGCGTTAACAAGCAACATCATAACTGTAACCACCGTACCCACACCAGCAAACCAAATACCGTTTTTAAATTTAAAATCAATCACAGACCTCACTATTCCATATAAAACAGCCACAACACCCAACACAAACAGAACACCAACTAGTGGCATTTCTATAAAATTGTTCAGGTATTTCATCTTTTCGAGATAAACCTCACCCGAAGCCTCATTAACAGCATATCCATCAGCAAAGAGAGTCCATATAAGAAACACTAAAAAGAGAACAACAAACGGAACCCCATTGTATAATACAAACTTATGAGATCTTTTTTCTAAAACTTTATGATGCAGTCTGTTAATGAAAAAGAGACTAGCCAAAGTTCTTGCAAGAAAAAATATGGCAAGTCCAAGTGAAATATTTCTCAAATCGGCAAGCAGTTCCAATCCAAGAAAAGGGCTTTGCCATTGACTAATTACAATTCCTGTACTGCCTAATCCTGCAATATTACCCTTGCCAACCGAAAATTCTGAACCGGTAAAGAAACTCGACACTACCACACCAAGCAAAATTGTTCCAATTAAACCATTGAGAAACAAAAATACCCTGTATGTAGTGGCACCAAACACGTTGCCTGGTTTCGACTGAAATTCGTATGATACAGCTTGCATAACAAAGCTAAACAGCATTATCATCCATGCCCAGTATGCACCACCAAAGCTGGTTGAGTAAAAAAGAGGGAAAGCTGCAAAAAATGCACCTCCAAAAACAACTAATGTGGTAAATGTGTATTCCCATTTCCTGCCTAACGCGTTTATCAGAAGTACTTTTTCATCTTCTTTGCGCGAAAGCGATCCAAGCATCGATTGTCCACCTTGTACAAACATCAGGAAAACCAGTAATCCTCCCAATAGCGACATAATTACCCACCAATACTGTTGTAGAAATTCATATGTAAACATTGCATTAATCTTTTTTCAGTTCAACATCAAAATCCAACGGCTCAGGTCCTTTTTTAATCTGCTTCACCATAATCTTAACCTCTGCAATAAGCAGCGCTGTAAAAATTGCTGCAAATATAAAGAAGCTTGTAATAATATGACCTGCAGATATACCAGATACGGCAGCACTTACAGGCAAAATATCCTGTATAGTCCACGGCTGTCTGCCCATTTCAGCAACAATCCAGCCTGCCTGACCCGAAATATAGGTAAGAGGAATACTCCAAAGCGATACATATAACAACCACTTTGTTTTATGCAGTCTCTTCTTATAAAGGAAGTAAATAACAACAGCAAAAAAGAGAATAAAATACATCCCTATCATAACCATTATATGGAAAGTATAAAATGTAAGAGGAACATGAGGAATAAGATCCTCACCCTTCTCAAGATAACCATACCCAAAATGAGCATAGTTGTCCCTCAGAATATTTTCATAATTAGCAGCATCAGCAGAAAGTGCCGATGCAGTTTCATTATCACCCGCTAAAACAGCCTCTTTCTCCTTTTGTCTTGCCACCTGATAGTTGGCTAGCGCCTCAATGGCAAGTTTACCCCTAGCCTGCCTCTCCTCAAAAGAAAGAGCAACAGTTCCATCGGGCAACGTATACCCACCATCAACAATATCTTTAATACCAGGCACAAACGCATTTAAGTCTCTATACCCCAGCAAAGAAAGCAATTTAGGAATCTCTATCTTAAAAATATAAGGATCAACATCATCATTATAAGCCTCCTTAGCCGGATTTAGCATACCAATAGCAATAAGTCCCGCACCCTCAGTACCCTCATAAAGACCCTCCATTGCAGCCAGTTTCATTGGTTGTTTCTGAGCAACTTCATAAGCCGATCCGTCGCCTGTAAATGCAAGCATAAGAAATGTAATAATACCCACTATAGAGCCAATCTTAATACTCTTTAAAGCAAAATCAACATGACGTTTCTTTAATAGATACCATGATGAAATTCCAACAACAAATGAAGACCCCACAGCAAAACATGCCATTACGGTATGCAGAAACTTATTTATAGCTACCGGCGAAAGAGCAACAGCCCAGAAGTCGACCATCTCATTTCTAACCGTATCAGGATTAAACTCCATCCCAACAGGATATTGCATCCATGCATTTGCTACTAATATCCACAATGCAGAAAGAGTAGCACCCACAAAAACCATCCATGTAGATAGTAAGTGAACCCCCTTAGAAACCCTGTTCCAACCAAAAAACATTATCGTAACAAATGTGGCCTCTAAGAAAAACGCTACAATACCCTCAATAGCTAAAGGAGCACCAAAGATATCACCAACAAACCAGCTGTAATTAGACCAGTTGGTGCCAAACTGAAACTCCAGAATAATACCTGTTGCTATACCAATAGCAAAATTAATTCCGAAAATCTTCTGCCAAAAACGAGTAATGTTTTTCCATTTCTCATCTCCTGTTCTCACATAAATACTCTCCATGATTGCCATGATGAGAGCTAGTCCGATAGTCAAAGGGATAAAAATCCAATGGTAACTCGCCGTTAGTGCGAATTGTCCCCTGGCCCAGTTCACTACTGCTGTATTTAAAAGAATATCCATATGAATATATTTATTTTAAGCCTGTCCCATACCACCAATTGGAGGTAAGAACCCAGGATTGTTTTGCACTCTTATTTTTCCATTATTCTGTTCAAACTTCTCGATGTTATCGTTAAGTGCACTCAAAAGACGCTTTGCATGCTCAGGAGTTAATATAATTCTCGATTTAACCTTAGCTTTAGGTACACCAGGAACCATACGAATGAAGTCAATTACAAACTCAGCCGACGAATGAGAAATTACCGCAAGGTTAGAGTAAGTGCCCTGTGCAACCTCATCACTTAGTTCAATCTGAATTTCGCCCTCTTTTTTAAAATTTTCCATTGTAAACTGATATTCAAAGTGATTGATAGTCCTATCTAATATATGTTATAGAACTTAGTGAATTTTTAAAATGATTTAAGCAAAGAAAAATAAATAAATTCATACTACAAAAATAAAAGGTTCATATTGTCGAAATATTTCTTTAATTCTATAAGCCATCAATTTAATCTATCCAAAAGCTCTGTAAGCGACT
>CAYZHS010000042.1:0-862 GCA_964478295.1 uncultured Proteiniphilum sp.
GCTGTGAACATCACTACGGCAAGCAACCAAATAGTCGATTTTTTCATACTTATTACTTACCTCCGTTTTTTGTTACTATATTTCAAAGATCGTCCTTTTAATTATTAATTTAACAAATAAACAACTTTTTTGTTTAACATATCCTCTTAAAATTAGAAAAATGCGTAAAAAAATTGATGAAACAACATAAATTAAGAAAAAAGACAATGTTAAAGTTCAAATTTATGATTTGTTAAAATCGTATCTCGATATACTTTGTAGTTGATTTTTGAGTAATTATGAATAATAAAATTAAAATGAGAATTTCTGCAATATTAACCAAATTCCATTAATTATTCAAATTAAATCTAAGACTTAACCCCGCAATACTATTTGAAGTAGGGTAGGAATAAGAAGAAATTAGGGGGCGATGAGTGATTAAATCATAATAACCCTTTAATATAAGTCTGTTGCCTAGTGGGTAGTCGGCTGAAAAACGGAAAGAAGTTGTTTCCAATCCTGTAGTGGCTTGTGTGAACCCGTCCTCAATCTTGCGTATTAGCGCAGACGCTGTTTTTCGCGAAACATCAAGTTGAATATTTAATTCTTTTATTTTGTAACCAAGTCCCACTTCAATATCATTTTCACTTGTCTCAACTATTTGGTATGAAGCAGTATTTAAATTAATTCCCCTTGATTTATTTATTCTGAAACTTGCAAAAATATTATTGTAAAATTTACTTTGTGCTTCAATCAGTGGGTTAAAACTCTCAATAATGCCTACTGATTGAATATTAAAAGGTGATGAGGGTAAAACTGATCCTGTTAAGGGGTCTATAGTATAACCAAGGAGGCTTTCTTCATTTTCTGATAACGGTTGCCA
>CAYZHS010000042.1:872-11685 GCA_964478295.1 uncultured Proteiniphilum sp.
AGAGTAGGAGCCAACTCTGTATTGCGACAGGTATCTATGATTGAGACTTAATGATTGCACTAAATTTTGAAGTTCCGGGAATAATGATATTAGGTTATAAGTTATTTCCCAATTTGGTAATAACGATTTTAAATCAGGAAAAGGGGTAAGTCCAATCTTGCTTGGACTCTTACCGGTATATGCAGCTATGAATGCAGGTATCAATACATCAGCAGAATTTTTGCTAATGTTTTCAGGATTTATATTTATGCTATTTGTCCCGTATGCTTTAATATATTGATTTTTGATTCTTGAAGAAACTGCATCTCTTATATTTAAGAACTCTTCGAACGTTTTAGAGTAATAATTGTTTGTAGATTTAGAATTTTCAAAAGAAGAAGAAAGAGAAATTGTAGTTATTGCAAAACTGCCACCTCTTCTATTTGGAGTGCCCTCCAGCATATAATAAATCTCATCTCGATTGTTGTCTTCATAAAGCATACTTAGATTAATGGCAAGTCCGTTGAACGGCTCAATAGTAGTTTCCAGCCTTAGGTTTGTTGTATTACTGTACATCGCTGGATTAATGTTTTCTTTGTTCATAACTAAACGATTATTAGCAAGAGAACGTTCAATAAAATCCTTTCCACCATTAAGTCCCAATGCAAATCCTAAACCAGGTTGCAGGCCAATTTCTCCACCTTTTTGTCCAAAGTAATCGCCAATTAAAGGAGCATAACCCGGAATATCGGTTCTCTTTTTAATGCTTAGATTCATATTTATAAACCTTACGGGAATGTTTTTATGAATTGAAGAAAAGTTAAATCTACTATTCAATATTAATGAGAAATCGTTTAATATGTAATTGCCTATAGTTTCATCTTCTATAAAAGCACCCCTTTCCCATCTATACCGTGAATTATATGCAATACTTGAATTAATCCACTTAAGTGGTGAGATTTGAGCAAAAGGAAATGTGTAGGTCACATTAGTCAATTGTTCATAATTTAATGGTTTACCCAAATTGGTAATACTACTTGCTATACTATCTCTCCAAATATCGTAATCGTTTCGGTTTATTTTTTTATTTACCTGTAAATAGGGCTCTTCAATCTCAGCCAATGTTCCTGACTTGAAAGTTAGAAATAGATTTCTTGTAATGTTCCAGTTTAAATTAAGATTTCTATTCCAAAAGAAGTTGCTGCTAAAAGTGAGATAATTTTGGTTGCTATAGAGTGTGTTATAACTATTTTCGTTAATATCTCTCAATTGAACCTCTTGATAAAATCTACTTATATCAGATTCCATACTAATATTATTAGGAATAATATTAAGATTTATAATTTTAAATAAACTCAATCTTTTATCAATATTTCTAAAAGGCTCCCATGCTATAATTTTAGGAGAATAGTCGTATTTAGCATTTAATCGCCAATCTTTTATGGTCTCGTATTCTTTGTCAGGACTATTCCTGCTATTATAGTTATTTGAATAAGAAAAGCTTAAATTTGCAGGATCATAAGGCATAGGATTTTTACTTTTTATCTCCATCTTTATATTGCTTATAGCAATATTTCTATTTGTCCACTTAGTAATAGAAACATTTCTTATTGAGTCGCTATATATAGGATCCTTTTTCATTTCAATCGATTCATTCAGAAGAAGGTCGGTGTTGAAAGGATCGTAAAGCGGTGTAGATAGCTGATTTGTGTAGCTATAAAATAAAGGTGCAATGAGCTTTATATTCTCAGGCAAGAAGCGTCCAAGATTAAAATTAAGAGATATGTTGTAAGAGCTGAAATCATCATTTCTCCTTTCTAGTAAACCTTGATCAAGTGCACCAAAACCAGCAGTTTCCTTTCTTCCCAAAAAACTGATGCTGCCAATATCTGACAATGCTATGTTTAAACTTGTTTGTGCTGCCCATCCACCTTTTTCGTCAAATTCTGTCATTCTAAGTTCGTTTACCCATATTTCAGCAGACCGATTTCCAGTTGTAGTATTTCTTATACCAATCATCAATACTTTTATATCTGCAAGCGAAGGATTACCTACAATTGTTACTTTATTGTCTGGCATTTCAGGATCATGCCTTGTAAACCTTCTAAACTTATCTTTAAAAGTGCCTAATAGTTCTTCTTTGTTCCTGTTTAACTTAAGTGATGTAAATAGTTGGATAGGAAAATTAATCATGTTCTCTTTAGGCCATACAATTTCACGATCGGTGTTGCTATGTGAACTATATTGACCTTCGGGTGTAATTTTTAAAGGAATCTCATATTCGTAGTAATTGTTACTATAATCAGATCCCAGCCTAATAAAAACAGTAAGTTCTCCATTCTCTAGTGAGGTTGGTGTGTCAGTTGTATTTTCTGCATGGACAAACATTTGTAATCTCTTGTAGCGTCTCAAATCATATGTGCTGTTTTTGTATATTGCACGAGTATCACCCGCTTCAAGATTATTTATTTTGAGTGACAGCGACTGTTCATTCTCCTTCCTAAGTTGTGGTTGTCCCGGATCAATTACCCTAGAAACCCCAGGTGGCAAGACATAGTTTACAGGAGATCGGCTACCATTTTCCTCAATATTTACCGAAGAGATATCAATTAAACCTGCACCGCTGATTTCTCCACCTGTAATCAGATCTCTCTTAAAAGTTCTCCATTCGCTTCTTACAAGCTCTAAAGTAGCAAATCGTAAAAATACCGGCTCTTCAAAATCTGTTAGAAACATTCTCATAAACCTGATGTTGTTAAATCCGCGAATATTACCTATTCTGGACTCATATTCACGAATTGGAACTCTAAACTGATACCATGTAACTTTGCTGTCAGTGCCATTTCTTAATCTTACAGTTGCTTCTCGTCTGTCTACAATGTAATTATCGCCTACTTCCATTGAGGCAGGTCGTAACGAAATCTTATATTGATAATATGATTCGTTTTCATTAAGTGTATTATCATTATTTAGATCTTCAACTTCAGGAGTAGTGCGAGAGGCCCCCGAAAATTTATCCTCTTCAGCATCTAGTGAATTACCTTCACTACCATTAAAGTATTTATACCTATCTAAAATGCTCAACTGAAGTCTATCTTGAACAGTACCTCTATAATGCCTGAAGTTGTCCCCCGCAGGATCATTTAAAGGAGAGTGGTTATCCTTTTCCATTCTCAATATTGTCTCGGGCGAAACAATATTCATCAATTCATCAATATAGGTATTGTACGTTGGAAATACTTTTTCTTCTTCGCTGCTAAGGCCATTAAATCCAACATCTTGCAACCTTCTCGACTCTATTCCTTGAGAATTGTCAAAAGCGTAAACAGTTGACTGACGTTTAGGATATTTACCCCATACCGTAAAGCCAATCTCTGTAGTATCACCATTTATTGGTAATCCATTTTCATAAAACTTTTTGCCATCTTTAAGAATGTCTTCCGAAATGTTTCCTAGGTTAAAATAGAGATCACCTCCGGAATGTTGATTGGTAGAGTCGTTTATAAACGGATCCATTATCCAGAATTCAATATACTCGATGTTAGCAGCTTCAAAATCATTTGTATCCATTCTTCGTGTAATACCGCCCCATCTATCAGTTGGATTAAGCAATCTGCCATCACTGTCAATATTAGTGTCGAGATTATATGGTCCTCTTTCATTAGGATAAAAAGAGATGTTTAATACAGGAATTGTAGTAGGTAGTCCGTAATATGAGTCCCTGTTAGGGAAGATTTCTCTCTCATAAACCTCTCTTACACGATGATCTGACAGCTGATTGATATCGTTTTTTAAATGTGTAGGTGTCAAACCTGAATTTCTTCTTGTGAATATTCCATCAATATAAAACCAGGCCAATTGGGCTCTGTTTTTCCCATAATCTATATTGTTACTCAAGCTAGCTTCGGGAAACAAGCCTGTGGAACTATTGTTTAAAGGGGTTGAAGAAAGTGTCCATGAATATGGGTTACGAATGTCTATTCCCGAAGAAGAACTTTCAAAGTCATCAAGATATGAATATTCTCCTATATATTTATTTTCATAATGTCCCGGCAGTAAATTAGCAAATTCTAAATTAGCTATAACTTCCGAAGGCATAGTGGCTTCAACAAAAGGAAGCTTATTAATTAGGTTTGTTAATGCATAAGATTGTTTCTTGTAAGTTAAATTAGCACCCCACATTGTGTTTCTTATCGACTCATCACCAAATATTGTCTTTACCATAAATGGCTTTTCGTAGTAGTGCATTAGTGTAGCGCCCACCGATAAGTTTTTAGAAACACCGTAAAGAAGATTAATCCCCATTAAAGTTTTTCTCTGCATCTGATTCATTAGCATCATATCACTGTTGATAATACTTCCTGAGGATGCTTTATATTCACCACTTATACGATATCTGTTTTTTTCGGGATACTGCTGTGCTACAGTTAGTGTTGAGTCGTATAATTCCCTATAAACATAGTTATCAGCAATTTCTTCATTACCAATTTTGTTGTACAGATGAGACCCAAAAGGTTCAATTACCGGAAAAATAATATATCCGTTTTCACTATCAATAGTGTACCCATCAATAAAATCAAAAACTCCATCTGGGTATGGGTCACTCCGGTTATTCAACCTGTCTAAGTTCATAATGCTTAGCAGGAGTTTATTCTCAAGATTTTGATCAGGTATGTAGTTTAAGTAAATGCCAGTAGAGTCGCTTAAATAGCTTATGTCAAGTTTAAACCTCTCTTTTTGTACTTCATAAACATTGTATCCAAGAGAGTAAATGTTTTTCATCATCAGATTCCATGTATAGGAATAGGGTGTAAGTGATACTGGCTTCAACAGTTTTACGAATAGTGCATCTGATAAATTATCACTCGTGGAATTGTTTGAAAATTCTCCAACTTGATAAATTTCCCCATTATATAAAAATTCAAATGCTACAGCAAGAACCTCATCGTCTTTAAGAGGCGAATTTAATGATAGATATCCTAATTGAGATTGAAGTTTATACTCGTCGCTATTAAGCAAACGGGCATTCTCCAGCTTCTCATAATCCTGTCCGGATAATAAAGTAGTAGGGAAAATGTTTTCCAGATTGCTAATGTTTCTTGCTCCTGTGTAAGTAGATATTAGGTTGTCATACATCGAGTTGGCTCTGTTGTGGGTAACTGTAATGTCTCCTTGAGGTGACCATAAACTATTGGCAATAATTTCATTTTCACCTAAATCAGCAAGTGCTACAATATTTCTTACCTGATTATAGTCTCCCCTTTTATTTGTAACCCATACCTCAATTCTGCTTATTGTAACTTTAGACTGTACAAATGGCAGTTTACTTAGTGCTCCATCATAAGCTTCCCTAAAATAGTGTCCAAGGAAAAAATGCCTGTTCTCGTCATACTGATCTGCATTAATTATAAATGGATATGTTTGCTCACTACCGTCTAGTTGAAAGGGGGCATTTTCTGATAATTGACGAGTGAATACAGTGTTAATATTGAGGTTGCCAAACTGTAAATCGCTCTTCACTCCAAAAAGCGATTCACCACTATTAATAAGCGAGTTTGTTGTTGTCATTCTCACATTTCCTACACCAATATTCTTAATAATATCATCCTCACCTCCTTTGTAGGTCAGATTAATCCGTTTGGCATCCAAGTCGAACAAAGTTTCACTATTATAATTCAAGTCGAAATTAATCTTATCCCCAACTTTTGCATTCATTTTCATATCAATATCCTGATCGAAATTGAATATACTTCTTCTTCTTGCTCTTTGGGGAAGGGTGGGGTTGTTTAAGATGTTATGTTTAATACCAGCCGATACTTCAATATATCCACTTGTTGTAATAACAATACCTCCAGGTCCAAAGAAAGATTCGATGGGATCTTTTTTTCTGTTACTGTTTGGAAGAGTAAATCTCCGGGAAAGATCAGGCTCTTTGTATGATAGAGAGTTTCTTTTTCTGAAATAGTTAATTTGGTCATTTTGTCTCCTGTAATTTAAATATTCTTCTGGAGACATTGAGAAAGGAGTTGAGATTATATTTTCGCCAATTCTGTTTTCAAATACATATCTTTTAGTATTAAAGTCATATCTAACTGTGGTTTTAATATTAGCTGGGGTATTAAGGTTGATGGGTTGTCTTGCAAAAAGGTCGCCCACCTCTTCAATGAAACGCAATTCGTAGTCTATACTATCGCTATATTCAATCTTTTTTGTGTTTGATAAATTAAGTGTGTCAATTTGTAAGGTGTCAAAATGTGTTTCAAATTGATGTGGGAAATCTCTGCTTCCATTTAACATAAACAGAAGTAACAGCTGAGATATGTAGAGCAAAGTTTTCAGATTATAAACAGATAAACAGTGTTATTGCAATTTTATAAATGCGTATTACGTAACTGCCAACTGTTTAATTCTGTCTTATAGTCTTTTTAATGCTTCTTTAATTATCCCTTCTATAGGCAACGAAGGTTTCTCTTTTATTATTTTAGATACAACTTTTTGAGAAGCTGTTTGTACAAATCCCAGCATCACCAATGCAGATACAGCTGCATGTCCAGTATCTGAAAGAGTGGTACCGCTAGGTGATACTTGAATGCCTGAGTCATCAGTTAATTTTATCTTATCTTTGAGGTCAACAATAATACGTTGTGCCGTTTTAGCTCCAATTCCTTTTACTGTCTGCAGTATAGTAGAATTTTCAGATGCAATTACATGCTCCAGTTCTTTTGAACTTAGCGACGACAGAATGACTCGTGCAGTGCTAGGACCTACACCAGAAACACTAATAAGCAACATAAAAAGTTCACGCTCATGCTTGTCGAAGAACCCGAACAGCTGATAAGCATCTTCACGTATCGATTCATAAACATATAGCTTAGCACTCTGTTTGTTGTTAATTGCCCCGTAAGTATTAAGTGAGATATTCATCTGATATCCTACACCATATGCTTCGATAGTTACCGATGCAGGTGTAATTTCAGCTACATCTCCTTTAATATATTCAATCATTTTAAAAAAGTTGGTTAGTTACGTAATACCATTCTTATAACGGTAAAACATCTGAAAAATTATAATATAAGTGTAGAGTTTGCATATTAATCAAGTAAATTTGTGGCCTTTTGCCAAACCCCCTTCACTTGTTTCTTTGTAAAGCGATGGCAGGTCATGGCCAGTTTCCTTCATAACGGTTACAACCCTATCAAATGAAACTCTATGTATACCATCTGTAAAAGATGAGTAAAGATTTGCATCCAATGCACGTGCAGCTGCAATTGCATTACGCTCTATGCAAGGTATCTGTACCAAGCCGCAAACCGGATCGCAAGTCATTCCAAGATGATGTTCAAGTCCCATCTCCGCCGCATACTCAATTTGTGCAGGACTGCCTCCAAATAGCTGACTTGCTGCAGCTGCTGCCATAGCGCATGCAACACCAATTTCGCCTTGGCAGCCAACTTCCGCGCCAGATATAGAAGCATTCTTTTTAACAATGTTGCCAAACAATCCAGCTGTAGCCAATGCTCTCAACATACGGTTTTTACTGAAATTTCTACTTTTTTCGAGATGATACAAAACTGCAGGAATTACACCACATGAACCACAAGTAGGAGCTGTAACAATCTCACCGCCAGAGGCATTTTCTTCAGAAACAGCAAGTGCATATGCAAATACTAATCCTCTTGATTTAAGAGATTCTTTATGTCCTTTAGCTCTGATATAATAGCTCACAGCCTTTCTGTGCAAGCTTAAAGGACCAGGAAGTACTCCTTCATTGTCTAATCCCCTTTTAATAGCACTTTTCATTACTTTCCAAACCTCTTCAAGATAATCCCATATATCGCTATCCTCGCACTCTTCTACATATTCCCAGTAGCTTTTGCCTGTTTTCTCGCACCAGTCCATAATCTCAGTCATGGTTGTCATAGGATAAATATGTTTACCCTCACCATTAGATAGTCCGATAATTTTCTCCCCATCTGAAAGTGCACCCCCTCCAACACTGTAAACTGTGCGTGAATCTAGTAGCTTGTTGTTGTTGTCGTATGCCTCAAGCTTCAATGCATTAGGATGAAATGGAAGGAACGTTTTTGGTAGCCACTCTATTGTTGTTGGAGCAACAGGTTCGAGTACAGAAATCAGTGCTTGATCTGTAAGATGTCCTTTTCCTGTAGCGGCTAAACTGCCATAAAGAGTGACGCTAAATCTGTTAGCTTGCGGAAAATCGTTTACGAATAGTTCTGCTGCCTTTTTAGGACCCATGGTGTGACTGCTCGATGGACCGTTGCCTATTCTGTATAATTCTTTAATTGATAGCATTATAGAGTCTGGTTTGAATGATTTTAATTTTAAACAAAGATAATCTTTTTTTCTAGATTTTCCTATCTGTATATTTACTGGTTTATAAGAGGATTTAGGCACATTTTGAATGAAAAAAATATGGTGAATATCCATCTAAACTTAATTTTTAATACCTTTGAAAGATTATAAAAACAAAAGAACTAATCTAATCAAGTGAAATCTTAAAGACCAGTTCTTATAATTAATGCAAACGCCTAATGGGTTATAATAAAAAATATATCTACAATATCGAAGCTCAGGATATCGATTTTAGAAGAAAAGTATCGCTAACTTCACTTACCAATTTTATATTAATTACTGCAGGTAAGAATGCCGATGAGAATGGTTTTGGCATAATGAACCTGCTGGCTGAGGGTTATACTTGGGTGCTTTCGCGACTTGTTATTGAAATGGAGCGAATGCCCACTGAAAATGATATAGTTTCAATTGAAACATGGGTAGAGAAAGTGGGTACTGCATTTACAACTCGAAATTTCAGAATTTATGATGCAAATAGCAATATTATAGGTTACGCTGCATCATCGTGGGCTGTAATGGATATGAAAACCAGACGTGGCGTACCTCTGGAGATGTTACCATCTTTGCATAGGTTTATTATTGATGAATCAACACCAATAGGTGAGCCAGAGCGTATACTAAACACAGATGGAGATATTGCCAATAGTTTCACTGTTAGGTATAGTAAGATTGATGTTAACAACCATGCCAATAGTCTTTTTTATGTGCAGTGGATATCAGATTGTTTCTCGTTAGATTTTTACAGATCTCATAATATACGTAGATTTGAGATTAATTTTATTAAAGAACTTACCATTGATGATAAAGGAAAAGTACACCGCGAGGAGGTTTCCCCGGGTGACTTTTACTTTTCAATTGTTACGCGCGATAAAGGTGTAGCTTGCCGTGCAAGAATCCTTTTTGATGAAGAGTAGTTATAGCAGGTTGCTTGCCAATTCCGATAGCTCACTTCTCTCTCCTTTTACAAGATTAACATGTCCAAATAGATTTTGCATCTTCATCTTATCAATCATATAAGCAAGTCCGTTTGATTGCATATCTAGATAAGGTGAATCTATTTGTTGTAAGTCGCCTGTGAATACCATCTTTGTTCCTTCACCTGCTCTTGTGATAATTGTTTTTACTTCATGAGGAGTAAGGTTTTGCGCTTCGTCAATTATACAGAATGTTCCTGTAAGGCTTCTGCCTCTGATAAACGCAAGGGCTTCAATCTCTAATCTTCCTGATTGTTGAAGTTCATCAATCAATTTTAAATCCGAACTGTTTTGACCCAACTGAGATTTAATAACGTTCAGATTATCAAACAATGGTTGCATGTAAGGAGCAATTTTTTGTTTCTCGTCTCCCGGTAGATAACCTAGATCTCTGTTTGATAGCGAAACAATGGGTCGCGCAAGCAATATCTGATTGTATAATCTATGTTGTTTTAATGCAGCTGCAAGCGCCAGTAAGGTTTTTCCTGTTCCTGCTTTTCCCGTTAACCCCACAAGTTTTATATCAGGGTCATTTAATATTTCAAAAGCAAATGCCTGTTCAGCATTTCTTGCATGAATTCCAAAATTTGCCTCCTTCTCTATTTTCTTTATCTTTTGAGTAAAAGGATTAAATCTGGCCAATACACTATTTCTTTCACTTTTTAGTATAAAGCACTGATTAGGATTCAACTCAATGTCGAAGTTAAACTCATCAAAGTCAACTCCACCATTTTGCGAATATGTTTTATCAATAAGGTCTGGATCAACTCCATCAAAAACTAACTCACCCCTATCAAAAATGTCAACATCAGTAACCTTATCTGTAATATAGTCTTCTGCAAGAATGCCGAGTGAGCGAGCTTTCATTCTCAGGTTAATATCCTTTGAAACCAAAATAGTTTTTACTCCCGGGTTTTTTTCTGAAATTTCTGAAACTACAGAAAGTATTCGATTGTCTGGAGTCTTTTCAGGAAATGCATCTGTAATCTTTTTGTTTTCCTTTGATGCATTAACTATGTAAAGCCTGCCTTTCCCAACTCCAAGATCTGCGCCTTTAGTAAACATAGCATCATCAGATATAAGATCTAGCTCTCTCACAAATGCTCTTGCGTTGAAGTTAATCTGGTCGTTACCTTTTTTAAACTTATCCAGTTCCTCCAGAACTATAAAGGGGATATAAATATCATTTTCTTCAAAATTGTTGATAGCTTCATAATCGTGAAGGATCACGTTAGTATCAAGAATAAAGTTCTTCTTTGCGTTCTTAGCCATGTTATTTCTTCTTTAATATTAAATTTTAAGAATTTCTCAAAAGTAGTCAAAAAGACATCAGCAAATATAACTTAAAAATATCAATAAAGGCGTGGAACACTGATATTTTCATCAATGTGAAATTATTTTTCAATTTTTATGGCGAAAAATTTTGTCGTAATTAATTTATATCTATCTTTGTCAGGCAAAAGTATTTTATCAGCAGGTCGTTATTT
>CAYZHS010000043.1:0-11461 GCA_964478295.1 uncultured Proteiniphilum sp.
GCGCCGATGGTACTGCACATTAGTGGGAGAGTAGGTAGCCGCCGTTCTTTATAAATGTCCCGGTTGGATTAAGTTCCGATCGGGATTTTTTTATTTAATAAATCAGGTATATATAACAAAGTCAGGCTCTCCTTTTAATAAGACAGCCTGACTTTTGAATTTGATTAAATACTAAAACTATCTGGAGTTTTATTTTAATATAATTAATTCCTCCTCACACAAAGTTATGTTTTCAATACCATCTTCATTAACTATATAAGTGTTTTCGATACCCACCGGACCTATTCCAGGTAATACAAATTTTGGCTCAAGCGCAAACACCATTCCTTTTTCAAGTACTTCTTTTGAGCGTGGAGTAAGTACTGGAGGTTCATTAATTTCAAGACCTACACCATGTCCTATAAATTTAGCTTGTTGCTTAGTTCCCATAAAATAGGGTTCTAGTTTATTTTCTTTAACTATTTTAATTGTATCATTATATAAATCAGAGCAAGAGGTGCCTGGTTTAGCAATATTTTTAATATAGTTATGTATGGCTATTGAAACACTATGTGCATGGTAAGCAATATCAGGTGCGTGTTCAATTATGAATGTACGGCTCATATCATCCATATAAGGACGATAATTACCAGCCATATCAACCATGATAGTAGTTCCTTCTTTAAGAAGGGAGCCGTTGGCTCCTAATGGGAGTATAGGTGATATACCTTCACCGCCTAATGCAAAATCAAAGGGAGAAGCATATTGAGCATTATCTCCAGCTAACATGCTACCCATAAAAATATCCATATTTTCACCAAATGATTTAAATATCCCTAGTGAACCATGTAATCTCATTTCTCTCTCAATCTCAATCTGAAG
Organism: uncultured Proteiniphilum sp.; assembly: GCA_964478295.1. Taxonomy (GTDB): domain Bacteria; phylum Bacteroidota; class Bacteroidia; order Bacteroidales; family Dysgonomonadaceae; genus Proteiniphilum. The sequence goes on from CAYZHS010000043.1 coordinate 862, forward strand.
TTCCACGTCAGTCATTCCATTTCTGTATAGATTAGGAATTTTATTATACACCTCTGTATGAATTTCTGCTGATTTGCGAATTTGATTTAGTTCCTCAGCTGTTTTCAACATTCTTAGTCTTCTAATTTCTGCTGAAATATTAAATATTTCTTTACTATGTAATGCATTTTGTAACCGAATAATAGCATTATATGATATGTAATCTGCTTCAACAAATATGCGTTTAGGTAAAGGTTTATTCTGTTTACTTAGAATGTCAGGAATCTGTTCCGGTTTTCTTATGAAAATAGCTCTTTCATCTTTCAAATTTAATGGTCTTCTAACAAAAAATATAGGATCTCCTTCAGGGGAAATATAGATGTAACCATCAAAAACATATCCACATAGCCAGAATTGATTGACAGAAGAAGAAATAATGCAAGCATCAACTTGCTTTTCTTTGATAATCTCTTGAATTCTTTTAAATTTTAAATTGTATTCCACGTTTGACATTTAGTTTGTTTTAATCAATCTATAAAATCAAAAATACGACATTTTATGGAAACATATAACTAAAAAAAATATAATCATTGGTGTACAATTGTTTTGTTAACAATAAATTGGTATATCTTTATGCCAATATTTTATTGAGGTGCAGGGAAAGATATTAATAGTAGAAGATGATCGTACTTTCGGAACAATGTTATTAAAATGGTTCGAGAGAAATGGGTTTGCGGCAACATTATGTAATGGGATGGTGTCGGCTCAAAATATTTTATCTGAAATAGACTCATTTGATATAATTCTATCAGACTTAAGATTAACTGATGGTGATGGCATTATGCTTTTGACCTGGATGAAAGAGGTAGATTTGTCTATTCCAGTAATTATCATGACAGGTTATGGAGAAGTTCAAACTGCCGTGTCTGCAATAAAGCTAGGTGCCTTTGATTACCTCGAAAAGCCTATAAATCCGTCTATATTAACAAAAAAGATACAATCTGCTTTAACGCTATTCAAATCTACAAAAAAATTATCAGACTCTTCAAATATCAAGAAAATTGAAAAACAGAAGAAATTTAAAGATGATAAAATTATAAAAGGACAAAGTGAGTTATATAGGCAAATGTATTCTTATGTTGATCTGGTTGCTCCTACTCAAATGTCAGTAATGATTGTAGGTGAAAGCGGAACAGGAAAAGAGCATGTTGCCCAGTTGATACACAATAGCAGTAGCCGAGCAGGAGGGCCATTCATAGCTGTAGATTGTGGTAGTTTATCAACAGAATTGGCGCCAAGTGAACTTTTCGGACATAAAAAAGGATCATTCACATCGGCAATAGAAGATAAAAGAGGCTTTTTCTGGGAAGCAAATGGAGGCACATTGTTTTTAGATGAAGTGGGAAATTTACCATATGGTGTACAGATGCAAATGTTGCGTTCACTGCAGGAGAAAAAAATCAGGCCTATTGGAACATCCAACGACATTGAAGTAGATGTTAGAATTATTACAGCTACTAACGAAAATCTAGAACAAGCTATTACACAAGGTAGATTCAGAGAGGATTTATATCACAGGTTAAACGAATTTCTTATTCAGGTTCCTGCTTTGAAAGATTGTACCGAAGACATATTATTATATGCGAGACACTTCATGGAAGAAGCTAATTACGAACTTGAAAAAGAGGTGAAATATATCACAACCGATGTCTTAACAAAATTAGAAGAATACAGCTGGCCAGGTAATTTGAGAGAATTGCGCAATGTTGTAAGACGATCGGTTTTGTTTACTAAAGGAGATACAATTACAATTGATAATCTGCCAAATTTTTCTGATAGTAATTCAGAATTATTAAGTGTTGAATCACAAGTTAACGGGTTAAATACTGCTGTTCTTGTTACTAATTTCGAAAAGAGTAAAGAAAGCTACCCTTCTCTTTATAATGATCCGGAAGAAGAAAAAGAAAGGATTATAAAAGCACTTCAAATTTCAAACGGAAATAAGACAAAGGCTGCAAAACTTCTGAATATAGATAGAAAGACACTTTATAATAAGATTCACCTTTATAAGATTGATTTATAGGAAATTATTCTTAATACTCTCCGAAAATTTTCTTATCTCTTCTATTGTCTCGATAATATCTTTTCTCCAATTAGGGTAAGACGACTCATCTTCTCCCCTGAGGCTATCCATTTTAATTAGGTTTACTGCTAAACTCTCAGCATCTAACTGCCCTAAAAAGGGGTGAATCTTGTGGCAAAGTTTCTGCGCTTCTTTAAACTTACCCTCATGAACAAGTCTTGCGAGATTATCTGTGTCTTCAGCTGATGAATCAACAAACTCAGACAATACATCTCTTATATAATCAATATCGTTACCAAACATAGAGACTAGTTGCGGAAACATCTCTTCTATCAGGCTTAAGTTTCCATTATCATCAGGAGCAAACGTTTTTACAATAGAGTGCGCAGACTCATTGTTGTAGACTTCTTTTTCATCTTTAGTATTTAAGCTCTCATTACTAAGTACCTCCATAAGGATACTCATTTTAATAGGTTTACTTATAAATCCGTTAAATCCTTTAGAAACTGCTTTCTCTAAATTGTATTCATCATTTGCTGTAATTAACCAAACGGGAATGCTCAAATTTATTTCTCTAATTGCATTAAGAATTTCAGTTCCACTTATATCCAACAGTTGCATATCAGTAAAAACAATATCAAAATCTGAAACTAAACGAATATAACCCTTTATATCACGTAAATTGTTACATAGTTTGACCTTAAATCCTTTTTGTATTAGAAACTCCTTTATAAGGTTTCCTAAAGAAATATCATCTTCAAATATGAGAATATTGTTATAATTACTATTAGAACTAATAATATCTCCCTTAGCTATGTTTGTATCTGGTATAAAACTTTCAATAGCCTTAATAGGAAGATTTACTACCACCTCAGTTCCGACGTTTTTCTCAGAAGTGAGTTTTATTTCACCTTTAAGTGATTCTATTAGACCTCTAGTTACATATAATCCAAAACCACTACCTTCTGCTTTTAAAGGGTTGTTTGTTCGGGAAAAGGGTTTAAATATTTTGGACTGGTCACTAATGTCAATACCAACACCACTATCTGTAACGATAAATACCAGATGGTTGTTAATATCTTGTTTAAGCACCATCTCAACGCCACCATTTAAAGTATACTTTACTGAATTGGATATTATATTAATCAATATCTGTTTAAGAACTGTATAATCAGTGTCTATATAGAGAGGTGCTGTGATTAGATTTGTGAAATTTAAATTGAGATCTTTAACATCTGTAAAGGGGCGAAACATATTCAATATATCTTCAATTAACTCAACAAGATTAAAGCAACTTTTTTGCAATCTGGCAGTTTTCTGTTCTAATCTTGAAAATTCAAGTAAGTTAGTAAGCATGCTTAATATATGTTGTGCTGAATTACGAGCCGATCTTATCTGTTTTTTTATAGTTGTATCATTAACTTCTGAATCCCATATCTCCATATAGCCCATTATAGAACTTAAAGGGGTCTTAATATCGTGTGATACAGAAAGTAACAACTTGTGGCGACTCTCTATCAGCTCCTCTCTTAGCTGTTTTTCTTTATATAGTTCTATCCTCGCCTTTCGGCCTTTCCTAAGGTCGTTTGCTATAAATATAATTATGATTATAATCAATACAATTGAAATTGCACCCACGGTAATTGCAAAGGTGAGTATTTTTTGTGTCAACATTTCACTGTTCTCAATTCCTTCTCTACTAGTTAAAATAGCTTCATTATAAAACTGAGTAATTAGTTGCGATATATGCAGTGATATATTTTGCTCAGCAAGCACGAGCTCTTTAACCTGCCTTTCTATGCGCTGTATTTGTGATGAATAGGTTTTAGATGCTTCAGCTGTAATACCTTTTAAATCCTGATACATAATAGTATCAACTCTTGAAGCTGCTCTTTCTTTCTGCTCCACATGAGCAATGCTAATTGTAGTGTCAGGCTCGTATTTAGGATTAAATAGATGTGAGAGCCTACCCCAGAAACTCTTGCTCTGCTTATTAACTATAGTAGTGTCGCTAATTGTTGTAACAACAACAGTGTCTTGAATAATTGGCTCAATAGTTTCAATTTTCCTGTCTAATTCAATTAAAGGACTTTCAGATCTTAGTTGGACTAATAGCCTTTTTACAATTTTATTTTTCTCTAGTAGGAGTGAATCAATATCTTCCAGAATCAATGTTTGATCTTCTTCGGGAGTACTGTTTTTTATTATATCAATCTGCTCTGATATATTAATAGAAATAGAATCATACTGCAGTTGATAAATTCTTTTAGGTGAAATAAGATAACTGTTTAAAACATCCTGTGCCTGTTGAATCGAAATAATAAGTCTATCGGTATAAGCAAGTATTCTGTAAGAATTTTCTATCTCCTCTTTTTGTTTATCAATGCTTTTCTTTAGACTATTTGAATAGAAAAACAGCCCTATAAAAAACATAATCACAACAAGAAAAATAAGACCAATTTTAATTGTTATTCTTTGTTCTGGAGATTTTAAACTTCCCATAAATTTCCGCTAGTAATTATACACCTCAATTGTAAATTCAAATATACAGGATATATTTTGAAAAAGTTCCACGTATTATAATTTATAAAGCACTTTTAATCTATTAATAATTGAGGTCTTTACTGTTGCAACTGTAGAAAGTTTCTACAATTTCCACACTATTTCCACACAATATCTACACATGTTTATTCCATATTTATAAATTCTAGTCGCGTAAGTGCATGTGTACCAGTTTATAAGAGTTGTTTTTTTGAAAATAGTAATCTTTTGTATGATTATTGATTAATATAAAACAGGTGAAGAGTCGCCAAGTTGATATAATACTACAAGATTTAATTGAAAAAGTTCAAGCCTCTATTTAAGCTATAACAAGCGAATATGGTATAAAAAATTCAAAATACAACGCAGAGAAAAAACTTGCTAGGGTTCAACTTACTAAAAAAAGGTAACGAGACAAATAAGAAAGTCTATTTTAATGATAATGGTGAAAAGGAAAAAAAGATAAAAAAAATAGAAATCGAAAAAAGGAAAATGTTGAAACACAACTACCAAAATAATAATTAGAGTAACAAACTACACTATCGCACCTCTATTTTTATCCTGGTCAATTTAGTCTACTTTTAAAGACCTGAGATAGTATAACTGCCCTCTTAAATGAGATAATTAGGAGGGCAGTATTTTTTATGAGTTCCAAATCTTCCAAGCTTCTAAGGCTTGTAATTCAAGCATTTCCTCTCCGTTTTTAATAACAGCTCCATGTTCTTTACCTTGTTTCAAGAATAGGGTTTCCTCCGGATTATATACCAGATCATAGAGTAAATGTTGCTCAGTAAGCTGCGAAAATGGAATATCAGGACAATTGTTTACATCGGGATAAGTACCAAGAGGAGTGGTGTTTATGATTAGTTTATTTTCATATATAATATCTGCCGATAACTCATCATAGCTAATTCTACCCTCACTCTTTGATCTTGATACGTGAGTCCACTCAATACCCATTATAGAGAGAGCAAAAGCAACAGCTTTAGATGCTCCACCAGTACCAAGAATCAATGCGCTTTTATGCACTTCAGGTTTAAGTAATGGCTCTAAAGAGTTCTTAAATCCTATGTAATCAGTGTTATAGCCAGTAAGTTCATAGAAATACATATCACCCTCAAGTCTGTTAATTTTAATAGTATTCACAGCACCTATTGCTTCTGCTTCAGGCGAAAGTTTATTAAGAAATGGAATAACCTTCTCTTTATAAGGAATCGTTACATTCAACCCTTTTAAATCCTGGTTAAAAAGAATAACTCTACGAATATCTAGTATATCGTCAATCTCAAAATTCAGATATTCAGCATCAATATCTTCAAGTTCGAATTTCTCTTTAAAAAATCTAGCCGAAAAAGAATGAGCCAATGGATAACCAATTAAACCATAACAATCCATATACCTATTTTTCAGCAATATACATTGTGGTTATTCCCAAGGTAAGTCTTCTTAGCCTTATTCTTCTAAAACCATTCTTTTTTAAAATTAGCATCATATCTCTGCCTTGTGGAAATGCCTCTATTGAATTAGGCAGATAATTATATGCTCTCTGTTCTGTTGCCAATAGATTAGACATGAATGGCATAACATGTTCTGTGTAAGTGTTATATAGTTCTTTGACAGGACTCTTTTCTGGTCGTGTTAGTTCTATGAACATAAACACACCCCCTGGTTTCAGAACTCTAAGTACCTCTTGAAAACTTTTATCAATATCTGCGAAATTACGTACACCAAATGAAGCTGTAACAGCATCAAAACTGTTGTCTTCAAAAGTGAGGCTTGCACAATCCTGACGATCAAAAGTGATTACATTCTGCAATCCTTTCTCTCTCACTTTCGCCTCACCTACAGCCATCATTCCTTCCGAAATATCAACAGCATTTATCTTCTCTGGTTTAAGAATTTTGTGAGCTAGAATAGCAAAATCACCAGTACCGGTTGCAACATCCAATATATGTTTGTGAGGATATTTCTTTAAAACACCAAGTGCTTCACGTCTCCAATACGAATCAATTCCTAACGATAATACACCGTTTAGTTTATCATAATTATCGGCAATATTATCAAACATTTCGGTAATCTGATCCTTCTTGGGTCTTTCCGAGTCGTATGGGTTTACTGATTCTACTTTGTAATTCATTTCTCCAAATATTTTTTCACATTATCTTCAATCCTAGCCATTATATTTTCGGCATCTGCTTTTACAAACTTTTCACCCACAATATTTTCATATAGTTCGATATACCTATCCGAAACACTTTCGCAATACTCATCTGTCATTTCAGGTATTTGCTGTCCTTCCTGACCCTGATAGCCGTTTTCCATTAACCATTTTCTAACGAATTCTTTCGAAAGTTGTTTCTGTTCCTCACCCTTTTCAAATCTTTCTAAATAACCATCGCTATAGAAGTACCTTGATGAGTCGGGTGTGTGAATTTCATCAATCAGATAAATTTTACCATCTTTCTTACCAAACTCATATTTAGTGTCAACAAGTATCAATCCCTTGTTGGCAGCCATTTCGGTGCCTCTTTTAAATAGTTCGTATGTATATTTTTCCAACAGTTCATAGTCCTCTTTGCTAACTAGTCCCTGAGCAATAATTTCCTCTTTAGATATATTTTCATCATGCCCTTCGTCGGCTTTAGTAGTAGGAGTAATAAGAGGAGTTTCAAATTTCTGGTTCTCTCTAAGTCCTTCAACAAGAGGAATACCACAAATAGTTCTAACTCCTTTTTTATAGTCACGCCATGCACTACCAGTTATATAGCCACGAATAACCATTTCCACTTTAAAAGGATCGCATTTATGTCCCACAGTAACCATAGGATCAGGTGAGTCTAGTTTCCAATTAGGAACGATATCTGAAGTAGCATCAAGAAATTTTGAAGCAATCTGATTTAAAACCTGACCCTTATAAGGTATTCCCTTAGGAAGCACTACATCAAATGCTGAAATGCGATCAGTTGCAATCATAACCAGTATGTCTTCGCCAATTGTATAAACGTCACGTACCTTCCCGTTATAAACTTTAGTTTGACCAGGGAAATTATAATTTGTTTTTGTTAAAGCTTCCATATTGTTATTTTATTTATTCACTTCAAAATTATTATTTTCTTTATCTTCACTTCTGTTGTTGTTCAACTCGTCACTGCTTTTATTTGAAACAATTATTCTTTCGTTTCTGCTGTTCTCTTTCTCGTAAGCTTCTACAATTCGTTGAACTAACTTGTGACGAACAATATCTTTTTTATTAAACTCAACAGTTCCAATACCTTTAATGTTTCGCAGTATATTCATTGAATGAATTAATCCCGATTGTTGTGAGTGAGGTAAGTCGATTTGAGTTATATCACCGTTAATAATCATTTTGCCATTCATGCCCAATCTGGTAAGGAACATCTTTATCTGAGGTTTTGTTGTGTTTTGTGCCTCATCTAAAATAATTATAGCATCATTCAGTGTCCTTCCTCTCATAAATGCAAGTGGTGCAATCTGAATAACTTTATTTTCCAGATACTCCTTAAGCTTTAGAGGTGGAATCATATCTTCTAGTGCATCATACAGAGGTTGCAGGTATGGGTCTATTTTCTCTTTCATATCCCCGGGAAGAAAACCAAGCTTCTCTCCCGCTTCAACAGCTGGTCGACTTAAAATAATCTTTCTTACCTGTTTTGTTTTAAGAGCACGAACAGCAAGTGCTATAGCAGTATATGTTTTACCTGAACCGGCAGGACCGATTGCAAAAACCATATCGTTATTGTCAAACTCATCTACCAATTTTTTCTGATTAGCTGTGCGTGCTAAAATTGGCTTGCCGTTTAAACCATGAATAATAAGGTTGTCTACATTTACTACAGGAGGCGATTTTCCTTTAACTATATCTATAATATCCTCTTCTTTAAGCAGGTTCATCTCCACACTAAACTTTTCGAGTTCGTGTATCTTCTCCTCAAACTCTGCAAGTTCAGCCTCTTCTCCAACCACCTTAATTACATTGCCACGTGCCACCATGCGAAGCTTAGGGTATAATGTTCTCAGAAGCTGAATATTACTGTTGTTCACACCATAGAAAACGATTGGATCTATATTCTCTAATATGATTATACGTTCTATCATTGACCAGTATTTGAGAAGTTTAGTTTAAACTGGTGAGGTCTATGTTCTTGACCTTCAATGTAGTTGATAAAAGCATTGTTGACTAGCCTGTTACCTCCAGGAGTAGGGTAGTTGCCCGAAAAATACCAATCGCCTTTATGGTTTGGGCAAGCATTATGCAAATCTTCTATTGTCTGAAATACAATTTTCACTTCAGCTTTTATATCTTTAGATGTTAGCATTTCTGCAATCTTTGCAGATATTTCCTCTTCCTTAAAAGGTGCATAAATATCTTTTACGTAGTTTACTATCTCCTCTTTCTTTTTATTCTTTTGAGCAACAGATTTTTCGTAAACCTCATCTATTACATTTTGCATCCCACGCTCTTTCAGTAGCTCAATAGTGGCTTTAAAAGCAATAAACTCACTCATGCGCGACATATCTATACCATAGCAGTCGGGATAGCGAATCTGTGGTGATGATGAAATAATAATAATCTTTTTTGGTTCAAGTCTATCCAAAATCTTTATAATACTCTGTTTAAGAGTTGTGCCTCTAACAATGCTATCGTCAATAATAACCAAATTGTCTATACCCCTTCTCAATGAGCCATATGTAACATCATACACGTGAGCGGCTAAGTCATTTCTTGAAGTACCTTGAGCTATAAACGTACGAAGTTTAATATCCTTAATAGCTACTTTTTCAGATCTGACACGTTTAGAAAGAATTGTGTCAATCTCTTCTTTGCTTAATGAGCTCCCTTTTTCTAGAATAATTTGTGCTTTCTGATGATTGAAATAATCCTCCAATCCCTGTAACATGCCGTAGTATGCTACTTCAGCAGTATTGGGAATAAAAGAGAATACAGTGTTGTCAAAATCACTATCAATAGTTTCAATTATATGCGGAACAAGCAGTTCTCCAAGTTTCTTACGTTCACGGTAAATATCATAGTCCGATCCCCTTGAGAAATATATACGTTCAAATGAGCATGGTGTTATTTTCTCTTTTTTCTCCAAGATCTGTTTTAGGCTAATTTTTCCATTGCGTTTCATCACAATGGCTTCGCCAGGTTGAAGTTCATGTACATCATCTTTTTTAAGATTAAATGCAGTTTGAATAACTGGTCTCTCAGATGCCACAACAGCCACCTCATCATCATGATAGTAAAAAGCAGTTCTTATACCCCACGGGTCGCGAAAAGCAAATGCATCACCACATCCTACAAGGCCGCACAATGCATATCCTCCGTCCCACTTTTTAGATGCTCTTTTCAGCAAAAAGGGAATATCCAGCTTCTCCTCAATAATGTGACTTATCTCTTGGCCATTCAAATCGCTCTTATCAATATTGTCATACTGATATTGCACCTCTCTATCGAGATAATGTCCAATCGATTCAAGCATCACAAAAGTGTCTGCATAATCTCTTGGATGTTGTCCTTCAGTAAGAAGTTGACCAAACATCTCATCCACATTGGTCATATTAAAGTTGCCTGCCAAAGCAAGACTCCTCGATGCCCAGTTGTTTCGTCTAAGAAGAGGGTGCACATAAGTAAGTCCACTCTTACCGGTAGTGCTATACCTTAAGTGACCTATAAACAGCTCTGCAGCGTAAGGAACAGATTTTTTCACAAAGTCGATATCCCGCAACTGCTCAGGCTTAAACTCAGAAAACGAAGCGTGAACTTTAGAGAAGATCTCTGGTATTGCACCAGAGCCCATAGCTCTTTCTCTAAATATAAACTCGTTTCCGGGAGACGCCTCAAGCTTCACAGCTCCCAATCCTGCACCTTCCTGACCTCTGTTGTGTTGTTTCTCCATAAGAAGATACAACTTATCGAGACCATATTGCCAAGATCCGTATTTATTATAATAATATTCAAGAGGTTTAAGTAGT
>CAYZHS010000044.1:0-11365 GCA_964478295.1 uncultured Proteiniphilum sp.
TTGTTGGCATTAGCAAGAATGAACCCTCGTTGAGACTAGGCATAAACTCTTTGCCTAGTCCTGGAAATCTGCTGCTAGCCGATTGCCATAAACCAGTCTGCCTGAACGATCTCCATCCTACACTTTCAAACCCTTTAGCTACAACAGAGAATGTCTTATCAAATCCTAGCCAGATAACAACTCCAAAGAGTACCGTAAAAATGGGGATAGCCATAAATTTCCATCTGTTGGCTAAACTCCACCGTAATATCTTTTCGTAATAGACTACCAGCAACCATAAGAGCCCCAGTACAAATGATATAATAATTATTACAAAAAAGAAATTGCTAAGAATACTTGCATCGGTGCCTAACGGAAGCCACTCAACAGTGAGCAGATAGCTTACCGCAACTATGGCAATAGCAATATTAATGAAATCGCCGGTCTTCTTTTTTGGCCATTTATGAGATAAAAGATTATTGAGTCCAAATAGTATTAACGCCACATATAATGCGTTGCCCGTAATAATAATAAGAGTAATACCACCTGCAACAAGTATAATGTTGCTAAACTTCCTAACTTTCTCTGATGATATTCTTATAGAGAAAAAATAATAGGTCAGTGTAGGTATTACTGTTATACCTAATATAAATGATGTTACAATTGCTATAGTTTTGGTATATGCAAGGGGACTAAACATCTTTCCTTCCTGTGCTTCCAAGAAGAATACCGGTAAAAAGCTTATTACTGTTGTTGTGAAGCCTATTAAAATTGCACCAGATACCTCGCTTACACTTTTATGAATCAAATCTATGAGCGGTTTTCCTCTACGCTTGTCTTTATTTTCATCCATCTCCATATGTCTGATGGTGTTTTCAACAAATACAACCCCAATATCAATCATTACTCCAATTGCAATTGCTATACCCGAAAGGGCAACAATATTTGCATCTATACCCATATTACGCATCACAATAAAAGTAAACAACACCCCAACAGGCAAAATACTCGATATTACAATTGATGCCCTGAGGTTTAAAACAATAACAATAACCACAATAATAGTTATCAGCATCTCAAGCGTAAGAGAGCTCTCTAGCGTTCCAATTGTTTCATGAATAAGTCCTGTTCTGTCGTAAAAGGGCACTACAGTAACTTTAGAAACAGAGCCATCTTCAAGTGTTTTCTGAGGCAGACCCGACTCCATCTCAGCAATCTGCTCTTTTACATTATTAATCACTTCAAGAGGATTTGAGCCATAACGTGCTACTACAACACCTCCAACAGCTTCTACACCCTCTTTGTCGAGTCCCCCTCTACGAGTGGCGGGACCAAGATTTATAAATGCTACATCTCTCAGCTTTACTGGAACTCCATTTCTAACAGTAACTATTGCTTCTTCCAAATCGTTAATACTCTTAATATAGCCAAGTCCTCTCACCAGATACTCAACCTTATTGATCTCAATAGTCTCAGCTCCAATGTCAAGATTGCTATCCTGAATTGCATGCATCAGGTCCATAAGAGTAAGATTATAAGCCCTCATTGCATCAGGATTAGCCTCTACCTGATACTCTTTTATATATCCACCCACCGATGCTACTTCGGCTACACCACCAGCAGAGGCCAGACTATATCTTACCTGATAATCTTGTATCGATCTTAATTCTGATGGGTCCCAACCCCCGTTGGGCTCTCCTGTTGCAGGGTTGCGCCCTTCAAGAGTGTACCAGAATATTTGTCCCAAAGCAGTTGCGTCTGGTCCAAGGCTTGGTTGCACTCCAAAGGGCAGAGTGCCAGGTGGTAATGAGTTAAGTTTCTCCAATATACGGGAACGACTCCAGTAAAACTCCACATCATCTTCAAATATCACATATATAAAAGACATGCCAAACATTGAAGAGCTTCGTATGGTCTTTACTCCCGGAATGCCCAGTAGTGAAGTTGTAAGAGGATATGTTATTTGTTCTTGTATATCTTTGGGCGAGCGACCCATCCATTCGGTTGATATTATCTGTTGATTATCACCTATATCGGGGATAGCATCAACCGGTACCGGATCTCGTGGCAATATGCTGTGCCAGTTAAATGGAGCTGTAGAAATTCCCCAAATTACTATAGTAACCAGTAAAAGGATGGTTATCACCCTATTGGTCAGGAAATACTTTATGATTTTGTTGATCATAGAATATATTGTTAAATAAGTTTATTGAAATATGTTGGCCCAGAGTATATATTCTCTGATAAAGCCTATACTGTTTTTGGTATCTATCAAAAAATAGAAAATAGTACTTATTGTATACAGCTGTTGGCAGGTAAGCAGAGCTTACCCTATACTGTAAACAATAATAAGTTATGATTTAAATACGGTAGATGCAGATGTAAGTAAGAATGCTCACATCTTCAAGGTAGAGTCCTTTTGGGGGAAATTTTAAAGTGGTTAAGAAAGAATAAGAATCCTGTTCAAGTTCTATAAGCTTGTTTATCAAAGTCAACCCGGCAATATTAATATTGAGAGGCAATATTCTCGATACTGGCTGCTCCGTCGTTTTCTGATACTCATCTGTAGATAACTTCATCATTTCTGTTTCACAACAAAAATTGCCTGAAATCAATACATTATGATTTTCTGTTCCATCGCAGCAAAAATCTTCGATTCCGTTAGTTTGATATATTTGAAGAGAGTTCAGTTCATCACCACAATAATGCATTGCAATTATAGGTTGAATTGCTGTAATCATTATTGCAATTAGTGAAAATATGGCTGTAATTCTCTTCATACATTAAACAAATTATTGCAAATCTATAAGTATTATCTATTTAAACAAAATATTTATGGTTTAAAATTTATAAATGCATCTCTGTTTGCTCTATTACCCATTTCAAAAACAAGTTTTCCACCCTTAGTTAAATCGAAATGATCAATAAACACACTGTTAAGTGCTTCACCATTGAATGTAGCCGATTGAATATATTTGTTCTCAAAAGAGCTGTTCTTAGCCTCAATTTCTAAAAAGTTGCCATTGCCTAAGTCCACTTTAACCTTTTCGAAAAAGGGGCTTCCAATTGTATATTTAGTGGTGCCTGGTGTAACTGGGTAGAACCCTAGTTGCGAGAAAACAATAAAAGATGAAAGTCCACCTCCGTCCTCATCACCCGGTACACCCATCAAATCGTTTCTAAACCATTGCTTAATAAGAGTTCTTATTCTTTTTTGAGTCTTCCATGGTTCACCTGCATAGTTATATAGGTATGGAATATGCAAAGAAGGCTCGTTTGCCATTGAAAACTGACCAACGTTTCCTGTATGGTCGGGCAGTTCACTGTAAAAAGCATATTTACTCTTACCAAGAGGTTCTGCAAACATTGCATCCAAATTATTGACAAACTCCTTGTCCCCACCCATTAGGTTAATTAAATCGGGAATATTGTGAGGCACATCCCAACGATATATCCAACCGTTGTTTTCGCCATAATATCCGCGTGCACCCATACCTCCGTCATAACGATAGTCGAATGGTTCAATGAATACTCCATTTTTATCTTTAGGGTGAAAAAATCCAGTCTCCTCGTTAAATAGATTTCTATAGTTATAAGAAGCCTTCATGAAAAAGTTATAATCATCATCTAATGACAGACTTTTTGCAAGTTGAGCCAGACTCCACTGATCATATGAGGTGCCTAGTGTAACAGCAACTGGTTGTCTTCTTTCAAATCTGTGTACTTCAGAAATAGTTTCCTCCTCACCATCGCGCAATGCAGGTATATATCCATTTTCATGATAAAATCTGTCAAGTTCTCCTGCAGGAGCACCCGACCATGGAGCCAGTGTTTTCTCCATCACTGCACCTTTGCTTGCTAAGTAAGCTTTCTCAAGATTGAAGTTCTTTAATCCTTTTACATGAGCATCTAGCAATGTTATAACACCATGATTGGAGTTCATTCGTCTGCTATCGCCGGTAATTTCAGGGAAAGTAGGCAGCCAGAAATTATCCATCTGCTCAGACATTAAAATAAAGGAATTTAGTATGTCCTCTTCTCTCTTAGCATCAATTAAAATTCTAAGAGGATGATGAGCCCTGTAGGAGTCCCATATCCAGTCGTCTGTATAAAAAGGTCTTCCAAAATCTTCATGCACTTTACCATCAAAAGCGCTAAAGTATCTGCCATCTTCAGATATAGAAACAGGACGCTCGTAACAACGATAAAGTGATGTGTAGAATAATACTGTCTCATCTAAACTACCTCCCGACACCTCTATCTTTCCAAGTTCTTTATTCCATATCTCACGACCTTTATCAGCAACTTCTTCAAAGCTTTTTCCAGAGACTTCTCTCTCCAGATTTCTGCGTGCCTGTTCTTCATCAATAAATGAAATGCCATATCTTAAAGTCAGTTTTTTATGCTCTTTAGTCCAGTTTAAAACCAAGTTTGCATTTCTTCCTGAAGCATGGGTGTCAGAAACAGTAGTTGGTATCTGTTCAGAAACAAGATACAGATAAACCTTTGTGCTATTTGCTAATTTCTGATACCCGGAGATGGCTATACCGTTCCAGTTTAACTCGCCATTTAGTGAGTTTAAAATAACAGCAACATCTTCATCTTTGCCAAAGTTCAGTTCATAAATAGCTGATTGATGAGAAAGAGTGTAATCAACTGTAATATCCTCTTCATCAAGATAAACGTAGTAGCTGTATGGAGTAATCTTTTCGTTGTCATAGCTATAGTTTATTACTGGCAATAGTTCTTCTCTATTGCTGTAGAAGGGGCTTAAATTGAATGCCGAGCTGCCTCTGTGACTTGTTACAATAATTGGCAGCCCTCTCAAAACATCACCTGTATAGTCGTCTCTCTCCGGATATACCCTCAACATGCTGTGAGGCATATGAATAGTTGGGAAGGTGGGCACAAGCAGGTGACTTATATTTCCTATATAAGGATTTACATAGTCGACTGGCTGTTTTGTCTCTTCAGACTTAATTGTTTTAATTGTCTGCTGTGACTCAGCTGCATAAAATTGGCTTGTTGTAAAAACAGAAACAAAAATTAGAAATATTCTCAATATTCTGTTTATATAGTTGGGTATAATCATCATATAGCAAAGATATAATATTACAACATAAATTAAAATCCGAAATCATCAATCTTTATCTCTTCAACCTCATCATGCTCAATCTCAATAATGTTTTGTTTGGATATACCTTCAACGTAAATCGACTTAAATGGAATGGCCGGGCATACATACTCGCATCCTCCGCAACCTACACAAATCGACTGATCTATTTCGGGTATTGTGAGATGATCTTTATAAGGAACCATGTGTACAGCTTGAGTGGGGCAGTGCTCTGAGCAAGCTCCGCAACTTGTTTCGTCGTAATAAACTATACAGTTTTCCAATATAAAATGCACTTTACCCATCTGAGTATGGTTTTTCTCCTCAATAGTTAAGGGTAGAATAGCACCTGTTGGGCATACATCGCCACAAACTGTACAATCGTAATTGCAAAAACCATGATCAAAATAGAGTTTTGGTTGCATTATTCCCCCAAGGCCATACTCCAGAAATGCTGGTTTGATAACGTGACTAGGGCACTTGCTCACACAAAGGTGACACGAGATGCATTTCTCCTTTAGATGGTTGAATGATATTGCTCCAGGTGGTGCTATTGGAGTTTGTCGCTTCAGCTCCCTCTTAGGCATAATTACATCTGAAATAGGTGAAGTATTTTTTGAAAAATCCTGAGCTAGCATCTTACCCGCTGCTAATCCTGTTATAAGCGTAGCAGAAAGAAACCTGCGTTTCGATTCGTTAATTTGATTTCCTGCAGAATGATTCAATTCAGTAATTGTTTCTATACCCTCTTTCTTGTTTGAGTGTAATACTCTTCCAATCGTATACTTCATAGCACTCCTGTTGCATACCTCAATACAGTTGAAACAAGTTACACATCTGTTATGATCGATTTGCTTATTCTTTGAGTCAATACAAGATGCTTTGCACTTCATTGCACAGAGTCCGCACATATTGCATTTCTCATCCACAAACTGAACTTTTAAAAGAGAGTATTTACTTATAAAACCTAATGTGGTGCCTACAGGACAGATAGTGTTGCAGTATGTTCTTCCTCCACGCCATGCCATATATCCAATAACCAGAAAAGTGATTAGTGCAATTACAGTCGACGTTACACTTAGCAGATATATGCCAACCTTATAGAATGTATAATTATTGAAAGATGTAAACATCGTTGCCAGTAGATTATTACCTTCCAGATATACAGGTCGGAACAGATGGGTTGCAATTCGGCCATAAGCACCATAAGGGTCTAGAAGACCTACTAAAAAGTTAAACCCAAAAATGAATGCCACTAATGTGCTTCCCAGTATACTCCATCTAAGAATGTTTTTTGCCTTGCTATATTTATACCTCTGTTTCTTATTTTGTTTCTTTGATAACCACGCTACAACATCCTGATATATACCCATGGGGCATATCGATGAGCAGTAGACTCTTCCAAAAAGAAGGGTAAGCAGTATCAACGAAACTAAAATAACAATGTTAAGAGACAACAATGCAGGAATAAACTGAATCTCAGTAAGGAAATTCAGTTTCTCAGGTAGTATCTCTCTGAAATCAAGAAAGAATATCGTAATAAGAGCAAATATTACGATTGATAGGGTTATACGGATTTTCTTAAGCATAGTGTTTTCATTCAGTGGTTTATCTGCCAGCTGTTATTCTTAACAGATTGTCTGCCAGTATCAGATGCGTACTCTTCTGATATTTAGTTTCTCTAGTTTCATAGTGCCAACGCCAAGTTCTTCTCCTTTTGATATATGCGTAACATTCTCAAGAGGCATTTCACGAGCCTGATTGAAGAAGTTGGCAGCTGCAGTATCAACAGCTACAATATCTTGAGAAACAAAAAGACCTTTAGACAAAACAACATCCGATAAAGATCTGCCTCTTGGTCCACTTGTCTTCATTAATCTGTATGCATCAACCACATTAAGCACAGGTCTCTTCTCATATGTGCAAACATCAGCAATACACTGCTGCAGATCGTTAGCATGAAAATAGCCTCTGTCCCAAACAATACCCATGTAGTTTTTCATTGAAATAGTCAATTGTGCACCACCATGATTCTTGAGAACAGGAACATTTATCCACTTATCACTATCTAAAATCGCTTGGCGAATTTTAGTGCTTTTAAGACTCCTGCCTTGTGGTAGTAATACAGATCTGTAGTACGACTCCTGATGAGCGGGAACAACCTCTGCTCCTGCTTTTTTGGCTGCCTCTTCTATTCCACTATTGGCATACGATTTGCGCCAGTCGTCACACGTATGATCAAAAACTCTAACTTGCGATGCACCTGCATCGAAACATTGTTTAATAATCTCTGTAATCAGCTTTGGATTAGTGTTTGCTGCCATTTCTACAGGCTGGTCCCAACCAATATTTGGCTTCACGCAAACTTTATCGCCTTTCTTGATGAATTTGCTCATACCACCCATCTCAGCAATTGCCTTTCTGAACATCTCTTCGGGTTCACCACCCAAAACTGCAACCATATCGTAGTTACTTGCAGCATTGCTTGTTTCAAATGATTGAGTCAGAATGCTCATTGCATCAGCTTCCTTCATGGTTGTAAGTGCAGCACCTGTAAGGGCAACCGAACGTAAAAATTTTCTTCTGTCCATAATACTAGGTTTTATTTTAGATTCAGTTTATAGTTCTGATAATATAGAAACTAAAAGATTATATTCTGGGCCTTTTTATGACACATTAGTATGAATTGGCAATCTCAAAAAGATAAGCCAATTCCTCCAAACAGTGTTATACCCGGCATAGGGTATCCTGCATTCACTTCATATTTCTGGTCAAGTAAATTTTCACCTCTCACAAAAATATTCATCCACTTCATAGTCTGATAATTGATGCGTGCGTTTAATAATAGCACATTCTCTTTCAAAGGTTCAGGCTTCACAGATGTGTATAATCCCCCCAGAAATTGAATGCCCGACGAAAAACTCCATTTCTCTAATGAGTAGTTGCCGCTCAAATAAAACTTATGCTCTGGAGCACCAACTATCTTATAGGTCATATCGAGCAGACTGTAATTGGCCGACAACCTTATATTTTCTGTTGCATGATAGTTGAATGTCAACTCAAAGCCTTTGTTCTCAACTTCACCTGTATTTACGTTTAAAGGCCTGCTATCTACAATATCTACCTGTATCATGTTGTCACCTTTTATATAGAACAGATTTACTCCCATGCTAATTCTTGTCTCGGAAAATGACTGAAGCAGTGATACCTCATAATTCATCAACCGCTCTGCTATCAGATTGGGGTTTTTAGGCATAAACATGTACATCTCTCTAATTGTAGGATTTCTGAAGCCTTTGCTTGCAATAGCTTTCAGTGATGTGTATGCTGTAGGGGTGTAGCTCAACCCAAGTTGAGGAATCCACTCCGATCCGTTTAGTTCGTGATTATCCAGTCGTATTCCAGCGTTCATCGTGAGCCTGTTGTTTAATATCGATTGCTGAATATTAATATACCCCGCAATGTTGTTTATCTTAACATTGGCCAAATCTATTTCTTCGGAGCTGTTGGTAAACCAATTCCAGGCTTTACCACCAAACCTCTGAAAGTCGATTCCTGCAGTTGTTTTATTCCCTTCAAAGAAGCTTAGCGACTGATAGGCCGAAACTCCCAGCATTAAATCGTTTGACTTAAACCTTACATACGGTATTGTGGAAGAGGATATTGGATAACCATCATTAATCTCATGCAATCCGAAGTTATAGAATAATTTGAGTGCTCCGGATGTCGATGCATACTCATTTTCGATAACAGCAGACGCCACCCCTCTAATAATATCAGCATCATTATCTATCATTGGGTTAACTATAGTACCTGGATTAGAACTTAATGTTTTGGATAGATTCAGATCGGCAAAACTGCACCAATTTCTGTTAATATCATATCCAACCCTTGCATAACCATTGAATTGCTCAAATTCCATATTCATGCGATGACCGTCAGACCTGTTATATCCAAGACTTAGCATTGAGCTATACCTTCCATGACGTCCTCCCGAAACCACTTCGGCGCTCAAAGAGTTAAAGCTCCCATACATTAATTTAGCCGAATTATGAATTCCCTCCTGTCTCTGCTGCTTAGTAATGATATTAATAACACCACCCATTGCGTTAGAGCCGTAAAGAACAGAGGCCGGTCCCCGAACCACCTCCACGCGCTCTGTCATCATCGACTGATAACTGTCTGCAAGCGGATGCCCCATAAGTCCCATATACTGCGGATGTCCATCAATAAGAACCAAAACACCCGAAGTGGGTGCACCACCAATTCCCCTGATGCTCATTGCACCAGCAGCACCACCTGCAACGCCATATCCCATAACTCCCCGCTGAGTAATAAACAGTCCCGGCACCTCTTCACTTAAAAGGGGCAGGAGAGAATGATCTTTCCTCTCCTCTATTTGAAGTTCAGAAATTACAGAAATGCTCATTGGCAGATTTCGAAGATTCACCTTGGGCATACTCCCAGTTACAATTACCTCATTAAGTACAATTGTATCGTTCACGTTGCTGTAAACAGGGTATAATGATAATAGACAGAAACAGATTAAAATCAGATATTTTCTCATATTCTCAAACAATCCAGGGAAATTTAAAACACTCTTCGTCGTAGAGAAAATAATCAGCCTTTCCGTTCACTGCGAAGGTTTTAATTTGCTTAGCACCATTTAAAAGATCGATGGCGAATTTCACAGTCGCCCCTGTTTTTATGCGATCCTCCACTAGTAGTATGGTTTTATCTTTAAATTCAAAATCGATTTGTGAAATCAATTTAGGACTATCATACTTCGGTTTCTGATTTGGGTCGCGCAAATTTATTTTCAATAACTCAATCCCAGTGTTTAATTGCTGGTTAATAATTGCTGCCGGAATAATGCCACCATTGGCAATTGCAACAATAATATCGAACGTTTCATTAAACCTGATATTACGAAATCGCTGAAGAACCTCTTCAAATGACTTTTCTCTAACCATCTTAAATTTTGGCAAGTGCCTTCAATACTACATAACCACCAAAAAGCTGAATAAGCATACCTGGAAAACCAATTCTGAAGTCTTGCATAGCAACAAAAAAGTTTTGTGTCATAGCCCATTCAATGCCTGTGCCTATAAGCTGATATGCAAGAATAGCCAAGAGTATACCAATAAGCGAAACTTTGCCAAAATGCTTAGCTGCTACAGCAGCTGCAATTGCAAGTATAACCGATTTGATTATTATAGCTGGAAGAACAGCCGTTGGAGGCATACCAAAAAGCAGGTTGTTGGCAATTGGAGATAGCAGCGCTGTTAATATTCCAACATGTATTCCATACTTATATGCAGCAATGAGAGTGAAGAAGTAGATTGGCAGGAATATAAATCCCCCCTGTGGTACCAAATGCGCCAATTGTGGCATCAATAGATTACAAACAACAAATACCGTAGCAATAAGGTATGTTTTTGTGTTGTTTAAGCTTAGAGTGTAAAGTTTTGTAGTTGTAGCCATAGTAGGTTGTTTTATAGTTGTTGGTAAATATTAATCACTGTGCATCCATTTAACGTAAGTTACAAAACTAACTATAAAATGTTGGATATTCATTTGAGATATCTACTTTTATAATTAAAAAAACATAAATAAACCCTACCATCTCCGTCTCCACCTCATTGCTTCTTCAATACCACTTCGAATCCACATCAATAATTTATGATGTGGCACAGGAGATGGTAGGGACTTTGTTGAGATATGGGCAAAAAAATGAGAGGGAAGCTTAATTGCCTCCCTCCCACATTAATAAAATATAAATATAAAAAACTACTATAGTTCTTTCACACGAATATTTCTGAATTTAACCTTAGAGCCATGTCCAAGAAAACCAATGTGACCGCTCTCGTTGAGCAATCCAGGATGTTCACGTCCGTCGATAGTTCCGTTTTTAGAAGCTTCGCGGATATTTCCATCAAGAATTACAGTGCCATTAAGTGTGATTTTGATATTGTCTCCATCAGCAATTACCTCCTGATAGTTCCACTCACCTAATGGTTTTAAAGCTCCTCTTTTAGCAGGTATTACACCATAAACCGAACCATGGTACTGATATACTTGAAGATTTGCATAGATAGGTGCATCATTATCAAGAATCTGAAGTTCCATACCACTGTAAGCAGCATCGCCGTTTGAAGGTGTACGAATACCTAGTCCGTTGTTTGCTCCGGGTGTTAGCATAAACTCAAATCTGAATACGAAGTTATCAAACTCGTCGTTTGTGTAAAGATTGCCTCCTGAACCAGTAGTGGG
>CAYZHS010000045.1:0-10971 GCA_964478295.1 uncultured Proteiniphilum sp.
TATTTTTAACATACAATTAATTTCAAATTAATAAGAACGGTTTCTTAAATAGGAAAGAAATAGCATCATGTATTCGATAATCTCGGCATCAAATTTAAAATCTAATATAATTTCTTCTGCTTCAGAAAGTAAGAGATCCATCTTTTTATATGCATAGTCAATACCCTTGTAGTCCTTGGCAAAAGAGAGTATTTTATCGATATTATCCTCAATGTAATCACGCGATTGAATTATCTGCATTATTTTTTCTGAAACATGATTTGGAGCTTTTCTTAATGCATAAATTAAGGGAAGAGTAATTTTTCCTTCTCTAATATCATTGCCCGTAGGTTTGCCAACATCATCATTGTAATAGTCAAAAATATCATCTTTAATTTGAAAGCATATACCTAGTATGCTACCTATCTTCTTGAAACGAGAAATTAGCTCCTCATCAGCACCACCTGTTATGGCTCCAATAGCTAGGCTAGCGCGTAATAGAGAGGCTGTTTTTTTGTCAATTACATTAAAGTAATTTTCTTCATTAATTATAATTTTACTTGCTAGATTAAATTGAATTAATTCTCCTTCTGCTAAATTTTGCCCAAGTTTTGATATAATTTTTACGATTCTAAGATCTTTTGTTTTAACACTTTCAGCAAGAGCAGACGAAAGAAGAAAATCTCCAACTAGTACAGCCTGTGTATTATCATAAATAGCGTTTAATGAATGTTTTCCACGTCTAAAATCTGACTTATCTATAACATCATCATGTATGAGAGTTGCAGTATGCAGTAATTCAACTGTAGCTGCTCCGTGATACGTTTCAGGAATTATTTTACCAAAAGCTCTTGCAGTTAGAAGAACAAGTGTAGGTCTAAGTCGTTTGCCATTAGAGTTAAGTACATAAGAACTCATGTCGATGATATATGGATTAGTACTTTTCACCGATTCCATTAAATACTGTTCAAAAATAATTAATTCTTCCTGAAGGTATTCTTTTATATGTTGACTTTGATCCATCACACACAGATTAGTTGTACACAAAAGTAAAGATAATTATCCTCATAGCAACAAATATTTGTAACTTTACCATTCTAAACTCAATATTTAGATAAAAAATTATGATAAAAAACAGACTTTTCCTTCTTGATGCATATGCTCTAATTTACAGGGCCTATTACGCTTTTATTAAATTTCCCAGAATTGACTCAAAAGGAAGAAATACGTCAGCAATATTTGGGTTTATAAATACTCTTGAAGATGTACTGCGAAATGCAAATCCAACACACATTGCTGTTGGTTTTGACCCTGCAGGTCCAACATTCAGACATGAAGAGTATAAAGAATATAAGGCACAACGTGAGGCAACTCCAGAGGATATTAAAGCATCAGTTCCATATATAAAAGAGATACTTAATGCATATAACATACCCATTTTAGAAGTGCCGGGATATGAGGCAGATGATGTAATAGGAACTGTAGCTAAAAAAATGGACCGAGATAGGTTTGATGTTTATATGATGACTTCTGATAAAGATTATGGTCAGCTTACAGAACCTACTATATACATTTACCGACCAAAATATGGCGGAAATGACTATGAAATTCTTAATGATAAAAAAGTAATAGAGAAATATGGTATAGATAATCCAAGTCAGGTTATAGATCTATTAGGTCTTATGGGAGATAGTTCTGACAATATACCAGGTTGTCCTGGAATTGGTGAGAAAACAGCTTTAAAACTACTGAATCAGTTTGGTACAATTGAGAATCTGCTTGAAAATACAGATAAGCTTAAGGGAGCTCAAAAAATTAAAGTAGAAGAGAATAGAGAGCAGATTATTTTTTCTAAATATTTAGCTACAATAAAAACAGATGTGCCTATAGATTTTAATGAAAATGATTTTCTGATAAAAGATAAAAATGAAGATGAAATAAAAAGAATATTTGAAGAGCTGGAATTCAGAACATTACTTAGTCGTGTTTTTAAACAAGAATCCACCCCTACCCTTTCAAATAAACCTATTCAAGGTAATCTATTTGATACAGAGATTATCGAAGAATCTACTAAGACTTTTCAAATGGAGCTTTCAGAAGAATTTACAGATATTCAATCTACTCCTCATAATTACATAATTGTTGAAAGTGAGGAAGATATGGTTTCACTTAACATTAAACTGTTAAAACAAAAATCAGTTTGTTTTGATACAGAGACTACAGATATTGATGCTCTTAGCAGTGAACTGGTTGGTCTCTCTTTTGCATTTAAAGAAGGGGAAGCTTATTATGTACCTATATCTGAAAATAGGGTTGATGCTTTAAGACAAGTAAACATTTTCAGATTGTTTTTTGAAAATGAAAGCATAGAAAAATCTGGACAAAATATTAAATATGACATATTAGTACTTCGCAACTATGAAATAGAAGTTAAGGGACCACTGTTTGATACAATGATAGCACACTATCTGCTTAATCCTGAATTAAGACATGGTATGGATTATATGGCAGAAATTTATCTTAATTATAAAACTATTCATATTGAGAGTTTGATTGGTCCGAAAGGAAAAAATCAGAAGTCAATGCGAGATGTGGATACTAAAATTGTTGCCGACTATGCTGCAGAAGATGCTGATATTACACTGAAACTTAAAAATATATTAGAAAAAGATATTCATAAAAATGGACTAGACAAATTGTTTTATGATATTGAAGCACCTCTTGTTTATGTATTGGCAGACATGGAATGGACAGGTGTAAGACTCGATTTAAAAGCATTAAATGACCTTTCTGAGCTTTATACAAATGAACTTATTGAAGTAGAAAAAGAAATATATAAGATGGCAGGAATTGAGTTTAATGTAAACTCACCTAAACAGATTGGAGAAATTCTTTTTGACAGGCTTAAAATTATAGATAATGCAAAAAAAACAAAAACTGGTCAGTACAAAACTGGAGAGGAAGAATTAGAAAAAATAAGATCAAAACACCCAATAATAGGTAAAATACTTGAGCAAAGAGGACTTAAAAAACTATTAAGTACATACATTGATGCATTTCCTTTACTTATTAATTCAAAGACTGGTAAAATACATACTTCTTTTAATCAAACAGTAGCAGCAACTGGCAGATTGAGCAGTACAAACCCAAATCTACAAAATATTCCTATTCGCGATGATCGTGGTAAAGAACTAAGGAAAATTTTTATTCCTGATGAAGGTGATCTTTTTATGTCATCTGACTACTCTCAAATAGAATTGCGTATTATGGCTCATTTGAGCGAAGATATAAATATGCTCGAAGCCTTTAACAATAATCAGGATATACATGCTGCAACCGCCTCTAAAATATATAAAACATCTATTGATAAAGTAGATAGTGATATGCGTAGAAAGGCAAAAACAGCTAATTTCGGAATAATATATGGTATCACACCTTTTGGTTTATCTGAAAGATTAACTATACCAAGATCAGAAGCTAAAGAAATCATTGATGAATATTTCTCAACTTTCTCCGGAGTAAAAAGATATATGGATGAAAGTATTGAAAAAGGCAGAACTAACGGTTTTGTTGAAACAATATTTGGACGAAAAAGATTTCTTCCGGATATAACATCACGTAATGCAACCGTAAGAGGTTTTGCAGAAAGAAATGCAATAAATGCCCCAATTCAGGGTAGTGCTGCTGATATTATTAAAGTAGCAATGGTAAGAATCTATGAAAGGCTTAAAAAAGATGATAAAAAATCTAAGATGATTCTGCAAGTGCATGACGAATTGAACTTTAATGTTGTTCCCGATGAGTTAGAATATATGAAGAAAATGGTAGTTGAAGAGATGGAAAATGCTGCTAACTTAACGGTTTCACTTAAAACTGAAATTGGAGTTGGCGAAAACTGGCTGGTTGCTCACTAGACTGTTCTAAAAGAATATATTAAATAAATCAAACAGATAATAAATATATGCTTGACGGATTTGCAGAATATGGATACTGGGGTTTATTACTAGCATCATTTTTAGCTGCAACAGTTCTTCCTTTTAGCTCTGAAGTGGTCTTTGCTGCTTTAATAGCGGCAGGACTGGATGTATGGACTCTTATTATCTATGCAACTATTGGAAATTCTTTAGGTGGTGCTACTTGTTATTATCTAGGTAGATTAGGAAAATTAGAATGGCTAAAAAAGTGGTTTAAGATTAGTGAAGAAAAAATTACTAATACTATAAACCTACTACATGGCAAAGGTGCATTGATGGGTTTCTTTGGATTTCTTCCTGCAGTAGGAGATGCAATAATTGTGGCTTTAGGATACATGCGGGCAAATACTACTATAGTTATGATAAGTATGACTTTAGGTAAGTTTTCAAGATACCTTATTATTGGTTACGGAGCCGGTGAAATATTAAATTGGCTTTAGTAACTAAAAAATCTATTTATTAAATAAATATTATAACAATATTATGTCAACTATACTTTTTAGTGAAATTGTTTTTGGACCTGTTCATAGCAGACGCTTAGGAACATCTTTAGGTATAAACCTACTCCCCTATGATGGTAAATTATGCTCTTTCGATTGCATCTACTGTGAATGTGGTTTAAATAAAGATTTTCGCACAAAAACTAAATTACCTGATAGGCAGAGTGTACAACTAGCACTTAAAGATAAACTTTTATCTTTGAAGAATGATGGTGTTATACTTGATGTAATTACATTCGCAGGAAATGGTGAACCTACAATGCATCCTGATTTTGATTCAATTATTGACGATACAATAGAGCTAAGAGATAAATATTATCCTAATAGTAAAATTAGTGTACTTTCAAACGGAATGCATTTAGACAAACCAAGAGTTATTAATGCATTAAAAAAGACAGATAATCCGATACTTAAACTCGATTCAGCTCTCGAAAAAACAGTTAGAATAATTGACCGTCCTAATTCACCTTCATATTCTGTTGCACGTCAGGTTGAACGTTACAAAAAGTTTGGCAGTAATTTTATTTTGCAAACTATGTTTATTAAAGGAGAATTTGAGGGTAATCAAATAGATAATACTACAGATGAGGAGATTTCAGCATGGTTAGAGCTTATTTCAGACCTTAAACCAAGAGAAGTGATGATTTATACTATAGACAGAGAAACCCCTGTTAAAGGGCTTGAAAAGGTTTCAATAGAAGTGTTACAAAAAATTGCTGAAAAAGTAGAACGCTTAGGAATAAAAACAATCGTTGCAGGTTAATTTAGATTGACTAAAAATCAAAAATACTATACATAGCTGTTATAAAATAATCTTCTAACTAAATATGACTGACATATTTTAATTAGGAGATTATATATAAATATTAAACATTGAATCGGAAATGCATTATATCGCCATCTTGAACAACATATTCCTTTCCTTCAACACTCATTTTACCAGCTTCTTTTACCGCATTTTCAGATCCATATTTAATAAAGTCTTCAAATTTTATAACTTCAGCACGAATAAATCCTTTTTCAAAATCAGTATGAATAACACCTGCACATTGAGGAGCTTTCCAACCTTTACTAAATGTCCAGGCACGCACTTCCTGAACACCTGAAGTAATAAAAGTTTGTAAATCTAATAATTTATAAGCTGATTTTATTAATCTGTTAACTCCTGACTCCTCAAGACCTATTTCGTTGAGAAACATCTCTCTCTCTTCATATGTTTCAAACTCTGCAATTTCTGATTCAATTTTAGCTGCTACAACCAGTATTTGTGCATTTTCATTTTTTACAGCTTCTCTAACTGCATCAACGTATTTATTACCATTTACTGCGCTTGCTTCATCAACATTACAAACATACATAACTGGCTTTGCAGTTAGCAAATAAAGCTCTTTAGATAATTTTATTTCATCTTTTGAATCAAAAGATACAGTTCTGGCCGATTCACCACGTAAAAGGGCTTCTCTAATTTTTGAATAAACATCAAATGCTAATTTTGCTTCTTTATCACCACCAGTTTTTGATTGTTTTTCAACCTTGCTGATTCTTGATTCAATAGTTTCTAAATCTTTTAATTGAAGTTCGGCATCAATTATTTCTTTATCTCTTACTGGATCTATTTCACCATCGACGTGTGTTACATTTTCATCGTCGAAACATCTAAGAACGTGTAAAATAGCATCTGTTTCGCGAATATTTGCAAGGAATTTATTTCCAAGTCCCTCTCCTTTACTTGCTCCTTTTACTAATCCGGCAATATCGACAATCTCTACTGTAGTAGGTACTATTCTATCTGGTTTAACCAGTTCGGCAAGTTTATTAAGTCTTTCATCGGGAACAGTAATTACTCCAACATTTGGCTCAATGGTACAAAAAGGAAAGTTAGCAGCTTGAGCTTTTGCATTTGATAAACAATTAAACAGGGTTGATTTACCAACATTTGGTAATCCCACAATACCACATTGAAGAGCCATTTTATTAAACTTTAGAGTGCTTTGTAATAATAACCTAAATTAAAAATAAGTAGAAGTAACACTATAGACTACAAAGCATAAATTTGTAATTAATTTTTTGCGGTTGCAAAGTTACTAAAATTATTATTGTTTAAAGAGTAAATTTATAATCCGTGTTTTGCTGAAATATCTAACATCTTTTCGATAGGTTTCACAGCTTTAATCCTTGTTTCTTCATCTACTATTATTTCTGGCCTCTCATTCTTAAGACAAAGATAAAGCTTCTCTAAAGTGTTCATTTTCATATAAAAACACTCATTACAAGCACATGTTGAATCTTCAGGAGGTGCAGGAATAAAAATCTTATCAGCATTTTCTTTTTGCATCTGGTGTAATATTCCTGCCTCTGTTGCGACTATAAACTTCTTATTTTCAGAAACAGTAGCATATTTTAAAATAGAAGATGTTGATCCAACATGATCTGCAACTTCTAAAAGATACTTAGGACACTCAGGGTGAGCTAAAATCAATGCATCAGGATGTTCCTTCTTTATATCTAATATTTTTACTAATGAAAATTGCTCATGTACATGACAAACTCCCTCCCAAAGTAGCATATTTCTACCTGTGAGTTTATTTATATAATCACCTAAATTTTTATCGGGACCAAATATTATCTTTTCATCTTTTGGAAGTGAATCTACAATATGTTTAGCGTTAGTTGAAGTTACAACTATATCTGTTAGTGCCTTAACAGCAGCTGTTGTATTAACATAAGATAATACAGTGTGGTCTGGATGTTCATTTATAAATTTCTCAAATTCATCGGCAGGACAACTATCAGCTAAAGAACAACCAGCCTTCAAATCAGGTATGAATACACGTTTGTTTGGACTTAATATTTTGGCAGTTTCACCCATAAAATGTACTCCACATAAAACTATTATATCAGCAGTTGTTTTAGCAGCCCATTGAGCTAAAGCTAAACTGTCGCCAACAAAATCAGCAATATCTTGTATCTCAGCATCCTGGTAATAGTGTGCTAAAATAATTGCATTTTTTTCTTTTCTTAGAAGTTTTATATTTTCAATAATTTCTTCTTTTGTCATAATCTACTTATTATAATATATAGTTATAAAATTAAAAAGATATATGATGATAATGATAGACTGTTGATACTGTTGATAATTATTTCCTAAAAAAATCCTTTATTTGAGTTATCTAAAATAAATCTTATGTTATCTACAGTTATCAACAGTTTTATTTTCTCTTTATCTTTGTAATACTGATAATTACAAATGTTATCATAAGCTGTTGATAAAAGGCAAAGTTAATAATTAATTTCCTTTTTAATTCAAATTATTGTTGAAAAGAGTGTGAAACTATTCAGTCAAAAAAAAGCAACTTCTCTAGGTTTAATGAAAATATATTATAGGATTTTAGTTTTTATATTTTCCAAATTAAGTTATCAATTTCTTTGCACAATTCTTCCACAAGTTATCTACAGTTTTATGAACAATTAGATAAATTAGATAATTATCTAATAGATAAATCTTTAAAAAGGAAAACGAATAATTATATATTGTTAATAGTGTGGTTAACTTTTTATTTTAGAACAAACTTTTTATTACATTTGTTTGTAATTATAAGAGATGGTGAAGAAACTATATTCCATATATCTGCTTTTTACAGTTATTGTTGTCGCAAACTCTTGTATGTCAACAGTAAAGATTACATCGGTAGTAGAAAAAGACCCAAAAGGAGATTTTCTACTTAAGTGGGAGGTGAGTCCTGATCAGGAAGGAGACATAGATATTTATTCGTCCCTGTCTGATAGTTCTATTACAAACTTTACTCCCGTTACCACAACAAAAATTGCTAATCAGGTAATGCGTCTTAATCCAACAGGATCAGGATTGAGAGAATATTTTATTCTTCGTACATCAGGTGTTCAATCTGGAATAGTAGCTAACCGTGTTATAGAAATGAATAACATTAAAAATTTCAGAGATATTGGAGGATACTTTACTTCAGATGAAAAACAGATAAAATGGGGGCAAATTTATAGATCTGGAAATTTGAGTAATGCAACTCTTTATGATCAGGAAAAGATAAGAAGATTGAAAATTAAAACTGTTATTGATTTTAGGTCAGAAAAAACAATAGCAACCTACCCTATTTTACTTCATCCATCTATTACTAAGTTTTCAATTCCATTAGCTCCAATGGATTCGGAAAAATTAGACCATCAATTATTAAAAGAAGGATTTAGCAGAAGTGATGCTATACTTTATGTGCAAGAATCGTATGTTGATATTGTAGAAAACCATAAGGAGCAGTTTGGTGAAATGTTCGATATATTAACAAACGATGCAAATTATCCAATATTGCTTACAGGTTCTCTAGGTAAAGATGGTGTAGGATTGGCCTCTTTTTTCATATTATATGCTCTTGGAGTTCCCCACAGTTATTTAGAACAAGATTACATGTTATCTAATCAACTAATTGACCCGGCAAACTCTAGAATAGATGCAAAACATTTACCCGAATCTATGCAGGAAGCAATAACTGCAATGTTAACAGTAAACAAGTCTTACCTTAATTACGTAATTGAACATATAAATAAAAAGTATGGTTCGGTTGATAATTATCTTGAAAAGGAGCTTAGAGTAACCAGTGGCAAAAAAAGTTTATTAAGAAAATACCTTCTTTATCCATTTTAATATTAGTTTATCCATTTTATTTTCATACCTTTGCGCCCGATTTTTTTATTGGGATGCATAAATTGTATTATAAACATTGGTTATCATCTTCAAAAAACATCCTCAATAATATATAAATTGTAATTGTGTTTCTCTCATCTTTATATTTGGTCAAAAAAAGAATATTTGCAATGAATTCAAAACTTCTCCGAATTGTAAGTATTGCTATGTTGGTTGCGTGGGGTATAGAGAAATATTATTACTCATACGTAAAATAAAAATATAAAAATGAGAACATTCGAAGAATTAGGGGTTGCTCCTGTTATACAACAGGCCCTTATAGAGTTGGGATTTGAACAACCTATGCCCGTACAGGCAGAAGTAATACCACAACTACTAGAGCAAAGAAAAAACATTATTGCACTTGCACAGACAGGTACTGGAAAAACAGCTGCATTTGGTATTCCAATTATTCAGAAAACCAAAATTAAGAATTTATCTCCACAAACACTTATACTTTGTCCAACTCGTGAATTATGCCTGCAAATAACAGGTGATCTTACCGATTTTTCAAAATATGTGGAAGATATTAAAATATTACCAGTTTATGGAGGATCAAGTATAGAGAGTCAAATAAGATCTCTTAAACGTGGAGTTCATATTATAGTAGCTACTCCAGGTAGACTTATTGACTTGATTAAGCGTAAAACAGTTTCACTCGATAATGTGCACACAGTTGTACTTGATGAAGCTGATGAAATGCTTAATATGGGCTTTACCGAAGATTTGGATGAAATATTATCATATGTTCCTTCGGAGCGAAGCATGTTGCTATTTTCTGCAACAATGCCAAAGGGTATTGATAAAATCACTCGCAAGTATATGAAAGATCCGATGGAAATTACCATTGGAAGAAAAAATGAGGGAGCTCTAAATGTACGTCATATTTACTATGTTGTACATGCAAAAGATAAGTATCTGGCACTTAAAAGGATTGTGGATTTTTATCCAAATATATATGGAATAATTTTTTGTAGAACCAGAAAAGAAACACAAGAAATTGCCGACAAATTGATGCAGGATGGTTATGATGCAGACTCACTGCATGGCGATCTTTCACAAGCTCAGCGAGATTTGGTAATGAGTAAATATAGAAATCATAGCCTACAGTTGTTAGTTGCTACTGATGTTGCCTCTCGTGGTTTAGATGTTGATGATGTGTCACATATAATCAATTATGGTTTACCCGATGATATAGAAATATATACACACAGAAGTGGTAGAACAGGTCGTGCCGGAAAAACCGGAACATCAATCTCCATTACTCACATCAAAGAAAAAAGCAAGATAGCAGAGATTGAGAGACAGATAAATAAAAAGTTCGAAAAGCAAGATATTCCTCAAGGAGATGTAATATGCGAAAAACAACTTTTTAATTTTGTAGACAAGATTGAGAAGGTGAAGGTAAACGAAGAAGAAATTGAGAGACTGTTACCTTCAATATTTCGCAAACTCGAATGGCTTGATAAAGAGGATATCATCAAAAGAATAGTATCTCTTGAGTTTAATAGATTGATTGAGTATTATCAGGAAGCAGAAGAAATTTACGAACCTACTGAAGGATCTTCAAGAAGGAAAAAAGGAGAAACAAGAGGTAATAAGTATGACAGAAATGGAGGCTCTTCAAGACAAGCAGAAAAAGGATATTCACGTCTATTTATCAATGTAGGCAAGATGGATGGAATTAATCCAGCAGTCTTAATGGGATTCATAAATGATAATGTAAAAGGTAAAGTTCCAATTGGTAAAATCGACTTGTTAAAAAGTTTTTCTTTCTTTGAAGTACCAGAAGAGCATGCATCAAAAG